>CABULU010000002.1 GCA_902492505.1 uncultured Eubacteriales bacterium | reverse complement strand
GTAGGCTGCGAAAAGCCGTTTTTTATACCCCTTTGCGTAATTTTTTTAATTCTCGGAATTTTTTTACTGATGTTTTTTTGAGATATCCCGTAAAACTCAGCAATTTCAGACTGTGAATAGCCGTCAAAAAAATATAAGGTTAAAAGCTCTTTGTCGTTATCAGAAAGCATTTTGATTGCCTGTATCAGCTCTGGTGTATCCAGTTCTTCAATCCACCAATAACGACCGTGGAAAGAAACACCATCATCTGTTACTGACATCGTTTCGGAAAACCGTTCCAATAAGACAGACTTATCTTCCTGTCCCGAATCATCTTCGCCGCAGTCGCTGGACAGCAATGGCTGTGTATGGCTGAAATATCTCCGATTACTGTTGAATACCTTCAAGTCAAATTGCCGCATTGCTTCAATGTCTTCGAAGGACATTCCAGCGGCTGCATATTCCTTTTGCAGTTGTTTCCATTCTTTTTCAAATTTTTTCTTTTCATATGCATAGTTAAAAGCCATTTTCATGATCTCCTTTAAATTTTTGAATTTAAGTTAAAATCAAAAATTCGGAGATCACGGATATCTGGCTATGGCGCTCTGCCAATAGACTGTATACATAGCAAGTCCTTTCCGCAGCGGTTCAGCCGTGGAAAGGACTTGTTATCATCGTACAAAGCGGATGCGAAGGCACAAAAAAAGCACCGTAAAAGCAGAATCACAGACAGGATTATCCTGTCGGATTCCGGCTTTGTACGGTGCTAAGGCAGTCACGATCTTGAGATCGGCTCCGCATACGCGATATAAAGTCGTTATTTATTATTCATTTTTTTGAAGTAATCATCGCCGTAATATTTTACCTTGAGGCGTCTGATTCCTTTCTGTCTTCGGAAATAGGCGAAGTTCATGACATACTGCGCTTTACACTTGGGACATTTGGAAAGAAAATGTCCTTTTGCATCGGAAAACACTTTGTCGATTACGAAATTGCATCGCGGACATCTGATCTCACGCAGCGTTAATTCAGCCGCTTCTTCTTCGCATAAATCGAGCTTCCTCTGTGTTTCAGGCGGGGGCAGGGGACGGTCGTACCTCTGTTTGCTCTGACAGCTATCCATTTCTATCACCGCCTTTTATTTTATCAAAGTATTCTGCCATATCCCGTTCTTCCAGAAGACCGTATTTTTTCAACTGAATCAGCATAGCTGTAAAAGATACGCCAAGCTCATCCGCCATTACCTGCATGACTGGTTTCATTTCAGGCAGAAACACACAGTCACCATATACGGGAATCTTGTTTTTCCGAAAATGCCTGCGGACAGATACAGCAAGAAGCTCTTTCGGCATAAGGATGATGGCTGCCATTGTGTTTGCCTGACACTCACCGAGATTCATTCTGTCACGCAATTCATTGAGGTCATATCGTCTTTCTGTATCATAGACACGGTTAAAACAGGGAGCTGTATGAGTCGGATCAGCCCTGTTGATCAGGATATGGCTGATTTCATGCGCTAATGTAAATCGTCGTCGGCTGCTTTCGCATGGGTATCGCAAGAAGCTGTCAAGGACAATTGTTTCTTTTGGAAATATGATTCTCTGTTTTTGCCCGTTGCGAAAAACAGTCAATGCACTCTTTCCGTCCGAAGTGAAGCCGATCTTGTCCTGATCGCTTTCAGCAAATTTTTCATACCGGACAGTCAGCCCAAGATATGCCGCAACAGCGTCAATATCTATGCATTTCGGAGGAGGCTTTCCGCAGGCCACATGAACCAGTCCTTCCGCTATTTGTTCAATTTCTCTGTTGGATACATATACCTGCATCTTAATCCCTCCTTCATTCAATGTGCTTACAGTGTTTTAATGACATTTTGAGCAACGCCCTGTATAGTGCAGTCCTGAACATAGATATCCTTCATCTTGCTGTTTTCAGGGTGTAAGCGACAGCAGCGGTGTTTTTTATCTCGGTAAAATCGCTTGAGTGTGGTTTCGTTGTCTACAAGTGCAACGACAATATCTCCTTCTTCTGCGGTATTTTGCTTCCTGACTACCACAAGGTCGCCGGGTTCAATACCTGCCTCAATCATAGAATTTCCGCTTGCCCGCAGAAGGAAAAAATCTCCCTGTCCGAACAGCGCCACAGGCAAAGGCACATATTCTTCAAAGTTTTCTTCAGCGTATTCAGGTAGACCGCAGGACACATTGCCGAGTATCGGGACACGGTTTAGTTCAGCGCTTGCTTGGATTGTATCGTTGATTACAATTTCCCGTTTGCTGCGTATTAGGATTCCTCGTTCTTCCATTTCGGTAAGGTATTCGTACACATTGCTTTTTACCGTGCCAACAGCTTTCGCAATCTGTTCCATTGTCGGTGTTCTGTGATATATAAACTGAAATTCTAAAATATATTCTTTAATTTTCTGAATGCGCTCCTCACTTTTTGCCATGATTCTGTCATCCTTTCACACAGAGAACTTTTTGTTCTCTGTGCCTTGATTATACCAGAACAAATGTTCTAATACAATAGCAAAAAGATAAGGTGGGTTCGTTTTAACCCACCTCAAGCAAAATTTATCTATTGAAACTTCTGCAAGAGTTTTTGAAAGCTGTCTACAGCCTCCTGCGGCGCCAGTATTTTCATTCTGCCACCAAATGAGAATACCCAACCGTAAAAGGTCTGACTGAGGGAGACTTTAACAATTGCTGAAAAATGATCTTTATCAGCCGGTGTAACCGGCACGCTTTCTCCGAATCGGTCTATCACATAGGTCATCAGCTCATTTTCACACAGAAGGGTGATTTCACTTTCCGTACCTTCGTACATGGAAAATACCTGTGAAAAGTAGTCGGACACTTTAAAGCCTTCCGGTTTTCTCGCTGCAAACTTCTCACTGATTTTTATACCGTATATCCGGTCAATGCGAAATTTCGTAATTTTCTGATGACTGTCACTGTAGCCGATGACATAATAGCTGTCATCATTCCAGATCAATGCAAAAGGAGAGAATATGTACACTTTTCCGTTATGCTTCAGCTCTTTCTGCTTATTCGGTGTGTAGTAATAGTATTGGAAAGTAACTCGTTTTTTAAACCGAATAGCTTGATGGATCAGATCAACAGTAAAATAAATGGTTTCGTTTCTGGCTTTTAATCGATGATCGATATAGAGCTGCTGATTAAGAATATCTGCTTGTGGCTCTCCTACAAACGAAGATAGTTTTTGAAGCAGCATTTTACTTTTTTTGGCGGTTATGAAACGAGCTGACTGCACAGCGTCTACCAGCAATTTTACTTCCGGTATCTCAAAGACACGCTCTCCAATATGATATTGATTCTGCGTGCTATGATTGCATATTATATCTATGCCGAATTCTGTGAGAAGATTGATATCTGCCTGCAAGGTCTTTCGTGTTGTTTCAATACCATTTTGCTGAAGGTATTCACCGATATCTTTTAAGGTGGTAGGGTGTTCTTCATCCGTCTTATTCCATAAATACTTCAGAGTGAGAAGCAGGCGCTTTTGACTATTCATTTTTTCACCTCCATTTGTTTAACTATATAAGGCAGCAATAGGCTTTTTAAACCTATCTTATTTAATTTAGTCCAATCGTAATCGCATTGGACACCTCTATACTACAAGCAAACAAAATAGCATGTACTTCCAATTTAATTTAAGACAATCAATATCAGGATAATCAACCTCATAAATATGCTTTCGGTAAATCAATTTTACATGGGCGAGATAACTCTCTCCAATTAATCTCATAACTATGTAACTTTTGATTCGATTAACCATTTACTTACAGATGCGTAATCTCTATATCTTAATGTTTGCATGACCTGCTCTTTACTTTTTGTATTTGCAATAATAATTTGGCTTTCTGCACGAGTACATGCCACATAGAATACTCGAATTTCTTCTTCAAGTTGTTCTTTTACATTGTTCTTAAGCATTCTTAAGTATTCTTTATCAGGTGTCAGCGAATTACTAATTATTTCAGCATTAAACGCAAGTGTTGGTCTTTCCGATTTTAAGTCAAGAATAATCTTTGGTTTAGTTATCGGACGGTTCAATCTGTTGTCACAGCAAGGTATAACAACTATTGGAAAGGATAATCCTTTTGCTTTATGTATTGAGTAAAGTGAAATTACACCAGTGTTTCTTTCCGCCTCCGGGATATCTGCCTCATCTTCTTCCTGATTCGTAGAAATCATAATATACAGATACTCTATAAATTGCAGTGGTTGCATATTATCACGATCCATAATTGTTCGAGCCAACTCATTAAGTTTCAATAAATTGCTTACCGCTTGGTAGTTATTGTTTTGTCTGTAATATTTGATGATGCCTGTACGCTCATATAACTCTGATAGTGAAGCCTCTACGGTTTCAAGACGAATAATATCCTGCATTTCCATTATGATTTGATTAATATTTGTGCCTTCTACTGATTTTGAATAGTCAGTAAACCGTACTTCATTAAGTGCAGTTTCATTGTTATAGACGATAGCATTAAGTAGTTTGTATGTGTCGATTATTTCCTTAGTTTTGTAAAATCCTTTACCACCAACCACACAGATTGGTATACCTGCTTCTTTTAACTCAGAGGCTATTTTATCCAGATCAAAATTTCTGCGACACAGTATAGCAATATCGCCATACTGTGCTGGCTTTCCTTTAATTGTAGTAGTGCTTAAAATATTCTGGATTATGTCTTTTACAGGTTTTTCGTATTCAAATAGTATAGGCGTAGTATTTGGTTCAGAAATTGCACAGGAAGGTACTTCTAAAGGTTCAACAGGAAAAGTTAACTTGTCTCCATTAAATGTAAATGGATGAGAAAAAATAGAATTTATAACTGCAATAATTTCTTTCGTACTACGAAAATTTTCAGATAGATATTTTTCGCTACTTTTTTTATTTACTTTATTGATTAGAGAATGCATTTCTTGGGAATTTTGCACATCTGCTCCACGGAATGCGTAAATCGACTGCTTATCATCACCTACGAGAAACACTTTTACTCCATGTTTAATGAGAGAGTCAACAAGAGTAAATTGATCCTTGTTAGTGTCTTGAAACTCGTCTATAAACACATATTGATACTTTTTAACAACTCTATTAATAATACTTGGAATTTGTAGTAAATTAGCAGCGCATCTAACGAGACCATTAGGCGTTATTACATTATTTTTTCTCTTAGATGCTTCCACCTCGCATTCAATCCGATTATAAATTTCGAGGAACATACTTTTAAAAGCGTTCCAATATTGATTTTCCGGAGTCGGCTTTGATAATATTTTAGTGAGTTTTTCATCAATTTGGATTCCGCGATTGCTGTTGTTTATAAGAAATACAGCGACTAATCGCTCAATTACTGTTTTCGGTAAAATAGAAATCGAGCAAAAGGGCTCAAGAATGTGAGCACCCAAGTGGCACAAAAAATGAGCCATTGTCAACACCCCCAATCATAGCTACCATTAGTTTGTGTCCAATAAACTAAGGAGGTAGCGGAAAGGTGTTAAGAATGGCTCAAGTGCAGTATATCAAAGATCTCTACGAAAATGAAGAGAAAAGTTTGCGGGAAATATCCCGCATCACGGGTCACAGCTTTGAAACTGTCCAGAAATACGCCCAGAAGGAAAACTGGAGCGAGGACAATCTCCCGGATACTGAGCCAACGAGTTATCCGGTGCTGGGGAAGTTTATTCCTATTGTGGACAGCTGGCTGGAAGCAGACCGCAAGGTGCCAAGAAAGCAGCGGCATACAGCCTGGCGACTTTTCTGTCGCCTACGGGACGAGTACGGATTTACAGGCAGCTACTCCAGCGTGAAGCGATGTGTCCGCAAGAAGAAGTATGTGATGAAAGTGCAGGTTTCCTTCCTCTGGAATGCACACCCGGATGTGGTCAAGTGGATTTTGGCGAGTTCCTGTATTACGATGCCGGAGGGCAGGAGCAGAAGGGTTACGCCCTGACCATCTCCTTCCCGCACTCTAACATGGGGTATACGCAAGCATTCCCCTCGCAGAACCAGGAGTGCCTGCTGGAAGGGATGAAGCGCATCTTTGAACACATGGGCGGTGTACCTCCCCGGCTTCGTTTCGATAACATGACCACCGCTGTTGCACAGGTTTTGCGGGGCACTGAGCGATCTCTTACAGACGGTTTCAGCCGTTTTATGCTGCACTACCGTTTCCAGGCCGAGTTCTGTAATCCGGCCTCTGGCAACGAGAAGGGCAATGTGGAGAACAAGGTTGGATACAGCCGCAGAAATGCCTTTGTGCCGGTTCCCACCATTACTTCCTTTGAAAAGTTTAATGAGGAATACCTGTGGGGCTGGTGCGAAAAGGATGCCCAGCGTGACCACTACATCCACAAGATTCCGATCCGGGAACTGTGGCAGGCAGATGCGGATGCGCTGCTGAATCTGCCGGATTATCCCTTCTCCGTATTCCGCTATTCTACGCTGACTGTGAGCAAGACCGGTTTTGTGGTGATTGACACGAACCGGTACGGACTGTCCCCGGCACTGGCTGGCGAGGTGGTACAGGCCAAAATCTTCTTTGACCACATTGAATTTTTCCACGACCACCATGCTGTTGGTACCTTCCGGCGCAGTTACAAGCAGAATGATGAGATCTATGACTGGACGCAGTATGTGTCCACCCTCTGCAAAAAGCCCCGGGCAATGGAAAATACCCGGTTCTTCCACCAGATGCCGCAACAATGGCAGACTTACTTGGCCTCCACACAAGGCAAAGAGCGCAAGAACGCCTTACAACTTCTCAGCGAAATTGTGAACGACGGCAATGCCGACCTGTGCGACGATGCATTGGAGCTGGCCGCACAGAACGGAAGAACCGATACGGACAGCCTGCGCCAGTGCTACTACATGGTTGCGAAAAAGGAATACCGGCCTGACCCATTGCAGTTGACTTCCGGCCCAATGCTGAACTACAATCCCAATCTTTCCATTTACGATGGTCTGATGGGAGGCGATGCCCATGGCTGAGCAGATTGAACTGATGATGCGGCAGGTGAAGCTGGGCGGTATGGCAAAGGGCTGGCGTTCTGTACAGTACGAGAACACCGAGCAGTATGTGACCGAGCTTCTAAAGCTGGAGTTGCAGGAGCGAGAGGCCAACCGTATTAACCGCATGGTGAAAACAGCAGGGTTCCGTGTGCTGAAAACCCTGGATGAGTTTGTCTGGAATTCTGCCATTGAACTTCCCAGCGGCTTAACGCAGGAATATATGACTGATCTGCACTTTCTCACCCCCAAGGAAAACCTGATCTTTATGGGAACGGTTGGTACAGGTAAGACACATCTTGCAACGGCTATTGCCCTGAAAGCTTGCCAGGAAGGACGAAAGGTGCGGTTCTTTACCGCAGCCGGTCTTGCCAATCTCCTGCTCGAGAAGAACAACAAAGGCACTCTCAACAACTTCCTCGGCTCTCTGAAAAAGGTGGAGCTGATTGTGATTGACGAAATTGGCTTTGTACCGCTGCACAAGGATGCAGCCGAGCTGCTGTTCCAGGTGATTTCTGACTGCTACGAGCGCAAGAGCCTGATTATTACCTCCAACTTGGAGTTTTCTCAGTGGAACACCGTCTTTGGAGACAACAGGCTGACGGCAGCTCTGGTTGACCGGCTAATCCACCACAGCCATATTGTGATTTTCTCCGGTGAAAGCTACCGTCTTACGCAGTCCATGCACCGGCAACGCAGTTCTTTTTGAAAAAGGGCTTGGGGGCTCCAAAATGTGAGCAAAAGGGCGTGAGCGTTTCGTGCGCCCGACCCTCGCAAAAGGGCTCCAAAACTCTTGCAAAAGAGCGTGATCTGTTAGCGCACCAAAAGGTGTGCGTTGGGGCTCGCCCCATGCAGTCCTGACAAGTTTATTGGGTGTTGAAGGTGCTCACTTTTTTGGAGCCCTTTTGCAAGACTTTTTTATTGACAAACACACTCAATTACATATGAGGGTATATCAGAAAGCAAAGGATTGCCACAATATTCATTTACAATTTTAGAGATAATATTTGCTGTTTCTTTTTTGTATGATTTTACTTTAAAGGTTGGAGCAATATTAATCTGCAAACCAAATCGTCGAATAAGTCTTTCACAAAAAGCGTGAATGGTACATATGTCCACCATATTGACTGTTTCGAGATTTACCGAATCCGCACATTCGTTAGAGTTTTTGCTTATCCATTCCCTAAATAGTGACGAAGATATTCTGTTTTGCATTTCTTCAGTTGCTTTGTTAGTGAATGTAATAATTGCGAAGTTCATTAGTGATACATTGGGTTCGTTTTTGAGAATGTGTAAAATTTTCTGAACAAGGACTTCTGTCTTTCCAGTACCTGCACCTGCGCGAAGGTATATTGGATATTCATTGGAGTCCACAATTTGGGCTTGTTTGTTTGTGAGTTGCTTTGTTTTTTGTATAATAGATTTTTCCATATCGCGGCTCCTTTCTTTGTTATTTTCCTAAACAGAATTCATTGTATCGGCAGTATGTACAATAATTGCTTGGCATCGATGTTGCATTGGCGAAATTATATTGTGTAATTTCATCTACCAGTGCATTAGTTCGCTTAATGCCATCTGTAGCAAATCTTTTGCTATCAAACTGAATATTGATCTTCGATAATATGCGAGCTGTTAGATTGATGCGATCTTCATTTGAATCGTTGCGATTTAATGCTTCTATCATATCTTTATAATGAATGAGACGACTTTTGTGATCATTTGTTTTCATTACGAGAAATTCGATGTACGAACCGCTATGGTTCATTCGCCATGACTTATTCTCGTAATCTACAAATCGATTATCATGTTCAACAGTTACTGTATATCCGGCACCAGTATAAACGCTATTTTTATAATCTATGAGTGTAAATGTGTGTCCTTTAATGTACTGTTTTGAGTTCTCAATATATAAAAGCAATTTACTCATCACATTTTTGCTTATGTCTGATAACTCATAATCACTCAGAAAATCAAAAAATATTTTATTTTCATCGATACATTCTTTGTGAAGTTTGTCAATGATTGAAAGATACTGATTTTCACTATCTGAATACACTGCCTTATTTTGTAGATTGTAGTCCATAAATCTGCGGAGTAAATCACAATACATAACTGCTTCAGCATAAAAATGGAGATGAAGGTGGGAAATAAAACAACTGTTTTTTTCGGTCTGCCTGTGATAATATAATCTTGGGCAGAGCTTGAAGATAGCAAGTTCAGTTATAGTATAATTATCTTTACGAGGGAAAAAGAGAGGGTTCATTTCATTTTGGTTATAAACCTTTTCTTCATATTCTTCTTGCTTGTTTGTTTCAAATGGTATTTCTGTATTGAAAAGTACAGCAAGGTTCTTTGCAAACAAGGAGATTGTATTGTCAACGCCAGACTCTTTTTCTGTATGTGTAATAATAAGTTCGTCTGAAACAAAATCAAGAACATTTTTGAGAAGATATCTTTCTAAATTCAGATGGTATTTTAATCCGAATCGATTAGATGGAACAGCATTAATTCCATACTTCTCTTTCGAGAGAATTTCGCACATGTCAGTAGTGTATGGGAATTTCTCTATATATGGACGAGGATATTTGCCTGCTTCGCACATTATGAAGTAGCAGGTCTTATATGTCCTCATGTTTTCAAGATTAACTACAGCCAGAGACAGTGGACTCATTTCATCAAAAGTTTCTGACTCATATTCCATAAGCATCGAGCGTATATTTTCTGCAAAATAGGATACAGAAACATCGCCTATTACAGTGGTATCTTTTAATGTCGTAATGGTATTGATTAACCTTTGAGCAATTTGTTGCTCTTGATCCAAATTGTCTGTTGGAATAAAATCTTTATAATTAATAACTACATTTTTAAGGACAGAAATATGATCACTTATACTTCCGTTTGTATGTTTGATTATATTCACAATATTTTCAAGTTCACTAATCAAATCAGTGAGGACTTGCAAACTATCAAGACTTACTACATTAAGAGGATGATAACAATATAGTGGGTTGTCAGTGAGTTTACTTTTAAGATCTAATAGATTTTTCGCTATTTTCTTCCAAGTAGCAATATCAGTATGGTTTTCAAACCAAGTTTCAAGAAGTTTAAACTGACTAATAAAATTACTCCATTTTTGATTTGTAACATTCAAGTTATACCGCCAATTAGAGAACATTATACATTTGAAAGCTTCTAATGACATACCTTCAGTTACTATTTCATATATGCGTAATACGAATTGACCAATAGGATATGTACTAATTGGTCGCTTGTGCATATTGATTTCAATTTTATGATAGCATCTTTGAAAAGCCTTAATTTTTTCATTCAACAACAGGTCGTTACCGTTGATATTTTTAATACTTAATCCCATAAATTCCGTTTTAGTAAAACACACCTTAGGTAATGTTTCCTTTCATCTCCGTAAAATGTTCCAGTTTTATCGCCTCAAAGAATTGAGTTTCTTCATCTCCGAAAAAACTATCCATTCGCTTCGCAAGGTAATTGATCTCATCCAGATTGATCATCTTATCTTTTAAAAACGACAGTTCATTTGGCTCTGTAATGGCTGAAATATATTGTGTTGTGCTGCTTAAGTCATCAACATGAATCTCCATAAGTTTAGCTGACAGGTACGCCTCACTACAGGGGAATTCAATATCTGTATAGTTGTCGTTGTATTTCACCGTTGCAGTAATCATTCTTTATCACTCCTATTCTTAAAGTTGATTTCACCAAGTCCGAATCTTCTGATTGCCATAGCATTACAAATAAGGGCAAACATTCTCGGTGGTATCAGCTGCGGATCGGCAAGATCGCTGATTGTGAGATACTCAGTGCCAAGGTATAAATCTTTGGCGGCGCAGAATAATGTGTATCCGTTTTCACTGATTCCGACAGGATGCAGATTTTTGAAATCAATTGTATTGTTTGTAATATGTCGTTTGACGGCCTGCCATAATGCAAACTCTGCTGTCAGAAGATAAATGGCGGACATAAGGGCATAATCTTTTTTGTTCTTTTTTCTGATTGTTTCTGTAAAGGTGATGTTGTGTTTTGAGTTTCTGAAATTCATAGGGATCGTCTCACTTTCGTTTATATATTTTTTGAACCGCTTTTGAAACAGCGGATTGCTTATATGTGACATGGTTTTTTCCAGTATTTCTTTTTGAGAGACAGCAATGCAATTTTCTTCGGCAAATTCATTTTGGCAGAGAATTACTACGCCGTGTCCTCTTGGAATAAAATTCGGAATCATTTTCATGGTCTTTTCAATTTCCCGTAAGGAAGGTGTTTCTGAAAAATACATAACTTTTTTCCTTTCAATAAAAAAAGCCTTCAGTTTTTGCTGTGATAATCAAAAACCAAAGGCTTTAAAATGATGTGTTAATATTTTATCGCTGCATGCCAACAGGGAGAATAATATTGATTTTGGGCAAAAGAAAAAGGCGTATGGATTTTTAACTCTCCATACGCCTTTCGGTATGATTTTTGCTATTTGTGGGTTCAAGTCCTGTCAGTATAGGATTTTCGCCGTTTGGCATCTATAAAATCTAAGCTGAAAAACTTGCCCTGAAAATGCGAAAAAACCTCGATAAAATCGAGGTTTTTCGCTTAGGCATCTTTTTTAGTGCCCTCTTATGGTGCGGGTGAAGGGACTTGAACCCCCACGGTAATACCACCAGATCCTAAGTCTGGCGCGTCTGCCAATTCCGCCACACCCGCAAAAAACACTAATATAGTATATCCTACTGTATTTTAAATGTCAAGCGATTTTCTTATTGACTTTATGTTGACTAATTATTAATTATGTGATAAATTTAATATCAATAATCTATATATAAAAAGGAGGTGTTTTCGTTTGATTGCGCAAAAAGATAAAACAAAACTGATTGTTATAATTTCCGTATCGGTAACGATACTGATTGCCGTTTGTGCAGTAATACTCTTTTTTATGCGAGACATGCGTCTTGAAAATGCGTTAAAAAATCTTGATATTACGGACGAAAACACCGTAATTCGTGTGATGAAATACGGCGGAAAGGATGCCGAAACGGTAAAACAAGTTGCATCAGCTTACATTGATGGTGCAGATTACGGAACGGCAGCAAGATTTTTGCTTTATTCCTTGCAGTATATTTCGTCGGAGGATAAGATATGTGTCACGCTTTTAAAGGACTGTTTTGCACGTATGGGAGCCGATGAGATATTTCTGAAGCAATTTGACAGTCCTGACTTTGAAATTGCCGATTTTAAACCGGTGAGTATTTACGAGGGTAAAAGTTATGGATTTTCCAACGGCGTCTACATTTCTTTCTGCGGAGGATATGCACAGGCTAAGATATCATCCGTTATTCCTATAGACGTTGCAGCGGATCGTGCCGGTGTATATGTGCTTGACAGTTCGGACAGGTTATTAAAATTTTTAAGCGATACGGGGCTTGAGCTTTTTGTTGTAAATGATTCACGTATGAATGAATTTTTGCTGCTTAACGGTCAAATCTATTATATTGATGAATTTGGGATTCCTTTTGGTACGGAAAAAACTGAGCTCGGCGAGGGCGAATTTGCAGTTGATTTGCGGCAGGAGGACGGTGCTGCTGTTTGCACCGTCTATGACAAAAATTATAATGAGCTGCGCGATATTACGATTAAATAGTTTTAAAGCCTTTATGAAAGGAGAATACTATGAAGAGACCGTTTATGGGCAGTGCATATTATCCGGAGGACTGGCCGGAGGATCAAATCGAATACGATATTTTTATGATGAAAAAGGCGGGTCTCACTTGTGCACGCATAGGTGAGTTTGCATGGCACAAAATGGAGCCTGAGAGGGGCAAGTATAACTTTAATTGGCTGCATAATGTGGTGGACAGGCTTGCCAAGGCGGGTATATCCGTTGTTATAGGTACGCCGACTGCCACGCCTCCCATCTGGCTTATCCGCGAGCATCCCGATGTTGCCGAGCTAAATGAGGCGGGCGTTCGTAAAAAGCACGGAGGCAGGCGTCATTGCTGTTCAAACAATCCGAACTATATCGAGGCGTGCGACGGCATTGTCCATGCTATGGGCAGAGAGTTCGGAAAAGATAAAAATATCATCGGCTGGCAGCTGGATAACGAAATATACCCCCACGGCAAAGGCTGCGTCTGTGAGTATTGCATTAACCGTTTTCACCGTCATCTCAAATCCAAATACGGTACGATAGATAATCTTAACAGTCAATGGAACCTCAATCTGTTCAGTCAGGCGTATGACTATTTTGAGGATATCCCGCCGGCAGTAAATGCATGGCATAACCCGCATATCATGCTCGAATGGAAAATATCACAAAGCGAGGCGCACATTGATTTTATTCATCGCCAGGCGGATATTTTGCGCGAATATACAAGCGCACCGATTGGTACAGATATGATGCCAATGAACTGTGCGGATTATGAAAAAATGAATGAAAAGTTAGACGTTGTGATGTTTAATCACTATAATGAGCCGTCAAACTTATACCAGCTTAATTTTTGGTTTAATTATCTGCGTCCGTTGCGCAACCATCCGTTTTGGAATACTGAAACTGCGCCTACTTGGAACGGCAGCACAGCAATAGGACAGCACCTAAAGCCTGAGGGATTTTGCCGCGTGAACAGTTGGCTTCCCGTGGCATTGGGCGGTGAGGCAAATATGTACTGGCTGTGGAGGCAGCATTGGGCGGGTCATGAGCTTATGCATGGTTCAGTTTTGTCTCCCGAGGGCAGACCGACCCATACCTTCGGCGAGATACAGCAGACCTGCGCTGAATTTGAAAAAGCGTCCGAGTTTATAATGAATACTAAGGTTGACGCACAGGTGGCGTTGCACTATACGTCTTTGAATTATAAAATGCTTGAAATGCAGCCGCTAATATCGGATAATCCGTATACATATTCTGTGATACGCGCACAGCGTGCCCTTACGTCAGCAGGTGTATGTAATGACGTTATCGGCACGCGTGCCGACCTTGAAAAATATAAAGTGCTTTTTTCTCCGTACATGCTCACTCTTGAGGACGGCGATCTGCCGGAGCGTATAAAGCGTTGGGTAAGAAACGGCGGAGTTTGGGTTGTCGGACCTATGACTGACCAGCGCAATTCAATCGGTGCGCATTATACTGACCGTGCTATGGGTATGCTGGAGCAAATGACAGGTGTACAACTGGAGTACGGAATTCCGACAGACGGCAGCTATCTTAAAGCTCAGTGGAGCGACGGCACCGAGCTTAGTCACAAAAAATGGGTCGAGTGTTACTCTGAGGGCGGTCAGGTGCTGGCAAAGGTTACAGCAGGACATTCTGCACTTGTCGGAAAAACCGTTATTTCAAAATTTAATTACGGCAAGGGAAAAATTATCCTCTGTGGCACCATATTGGAGGCAAAAGACTATGTTCGCCTTGTAAATATATCACTTGGTGAGGCGGGAATAACCGCGTACAAAACTGAGGGTACGCTCACGGTTGTACCGCGCGTGGGAAATGAAAAAAGCGGGATTATATTGTGTGAGTGCGGATATGAAAATGCTGCGGTTGAGTTACCGTATCCCATGACGGATGTGCTTACAGGCAAATGCTTTGACGCGGGCAGAATGATTGTCGAGCCATATGGCGTTTATGTTCTTGAAAAATAAACAAAACACCGTGGATTTTAAAATCCACGGTGTTTTTTATTCCTATTATAGCAGACTTGTAAACGACACTCTGAATTTTTCATCCTGCTCGACCGTTCGTTTTTTCGATCCTTTTGTTCGAAAACCCGCGCGTCGCGCTTTATTGCCGATATGGCGGGCAAACAGCATGGCATCCATGTTTTTGTTACTGTAAATTACACCGTTTTGGTTGATTACACGCGCGCCTTTAGCAAGGCACATTGCTGCCAAACCGTAGTCCTGGGTAACTACAATGTCGCCGCTTGTCGTCATATTTGCCAATACAAAGTCCGTGCTGTCAGCACCGATGTCGGTTATTATTATCCTGCTGTAATCGCTTCTGAAAACGTGCGAGCCGTCGCATACTATAATACACGGAATACTGTGCCGCCGCGCCTCATTTTCGGCGATATCAGTTACCGGACATCCATCGGCGTCTATCAGTATTCTCATACTTTTTTCAGATAGAACTGGTGGCTTTCGTACTGGCTAACAAACAGATCGAATGGCAGACCGACTTTCATAAGCGTTTTTCCGCTCATTTTGATATGCGTTCCATTCTCCAGCTCTGTTTCATACATGGCATTTTCATCCAGACCCTTGGGCTTTATGTACATTACATGATGCTGAGTATACGCATCCATCGTAACAGCTGTGATAAGACATTCGCTCTTATCCTTTGCCGCATGTTCCCATGCTACGTATCTTGTGTTTTCGAACGGGTTTGTCAGTCTGTAATAATCACCGTATGTTATAACGTCGTAGTATTTTCTGAAAAGTGCAGTGTACTCTGCACATTCCGTTTTTTCCTCATCAGTCATCTTTGTTGTATCCAGTTCGTAACCGAACGTGCCGGACATTGCAACTGCTGCGCGGGTTTTAAAGCTGACAGTTCTTTTTGTCTTTTTATTGGGACATGCGGAAACATGCGCGCCCATTGAAGATACGGGATATGCAAATGATGTGCCGTACTGGATTTTTGTTCTCCATACGGCGTCCGTGTCGTCGCTGCACCAAATCTGCGGCTGATAGCATAGCATACCGCCGTCAAAACGGCTGCCGCCGCCCGAACATCCCTCAAACAGAATGTCGGGATGTGTGAGTATAATACCGTCTAAAAGCTCGTAAAATCCGAGCACAAAGCGATGGAATATCTCACCCTGATGTTCTTTGTCGCAAAGCGCTGAATATGCGTCTGTCAGATAGCGGTTGAAGTCCCACTTGACGTATTCTATATGATTATTGTCGAGTATATCGTTTACCGCTTTGATAATGTAGTTGCGTACATCCTTTCTCGTGATGTCCAGCACAAGCTGGTTTCTGCACAGAGCGGGTGCGCGTCCGGGGATTTTGAGAGCCCAGTCGGGGTGTGCGCGGTAGAGATCGGAGTCTTCGTTTATCATTTCCGGCTCAAACCAAAGACCGAACATGAGTCCATCGTCGTTTACCTGTTTTATAATATCTGATAAGTCTCCTCCCATTTTTTTACGGTTGACTGTCCAGTCACCGAGTCCCGCATGCTCGTCGTTGCGTGCGCCGAACCAGCCGTCATCCAGTACAAACAGGTCTGCACCCAGCTTTTTGCCCTCATGCGCAATGTTTACAATCTTTTCTCCTGTAAAGCTGAAGCGTGTAGCCTCCCAGTTGTTTACAAGCACGGGACGGCGCTGTTTCATGAATTTGCTTCGGCAGGCATTTTCTCTGAAAACATCGTGTAAGTGATGGGTCATTTTGGCAAAGCCGTGCGCAGAATAGCTCATTACGACTTCCGGAGCTGTGAATGTATCGTCGGTATTCAATATGAATTCGAATTTTTCGGGATTTATGCCCATTACGAAACGGGTTTGACAAAGCTGATCCACCTTGGCGTTGCAGACAAAGTTCCCCGTGTAAAGCAGCGCTGCTCCGTAGCACTCTCCGTGATCCTCGTCTGCGTTTCGATCGCAGAGTACAACGGACGGATTGTGTTCATGACTGGGCGTGCCCTTGACGGAACCAATTTCACAGGCGGAATGTGTTACATGCTCACGCTCGGTAAGTCTTTCAAGGTAAGCGTGACCGTAAAAATGAATAAAGTCAAAGCCGTCGCGGCGAAAATCGAGGTTCATCGACATAATCCGGCGCAGCTTTACTGTGCCGTTTCCGCCGTTTTTTACAATAACCGAACGTGTTATAACATCCTTGTCTTCAAATACGCCGTACAGAAGTGTTACGCTGACTCCGGTGGAATAGTCATAAAGCTCTACTTCAAGTGTATCAGACCTTTCGTCGGGGTTGGCAAAAAGAGACGGCAGCCCTTTGAGTGAATACTTTCCGCTGTAAATATGGTGCGCCTTGTACTTGCCGTCAAAGGCATAACTGCCGTCGGCGTTGACAATACTTATTGACGTGTATCTGAAATCACCTACGCCGTCTGTGGAAAATTCCTGCGGCATGCAGTCAAGCGAGTATCTGCTGTCGCTGAAATCATATGGAGCAGGCGAAAAACCCGTTCTTCTTTCGTCCGCTGTAAGTACGGAGATATCGTCGTTGCCGAGCTTATCTCCATAATAGAGGTGAAGCAGGTGTCCAGGTTTACTCACGCTCATAATGTAGCTTGTTTCCTTTGTTTCAAGCCGGAAGGTTTTTGTTTCGGGAAAAAACTGAATAGACATAGTATTCTCCTTTTATATTTTTTACGGGTATTAGTATATAACAGATTAATCTGTAAGTCAACTTGGCTTACGACTTATGCTTTAAAAATAGAAATTTATATGTTATAATTTTCATAATTAATCCGAAAGAGAGACAAATATGGAAAATATTCAAAAATATCTGCAAATGCTACCGTATTACAATAAGCTTTCAGATACTCAGCGAGCTTATCTTGAAAACGCTGCTTTATTACGTCGCTATAGCAAAGGCGATTTTCTGCACGGGGGAGATCATGCGTGTCTCGGTATGATATATATTACAAGCGGAACTGTTCGTGCTTATCTTTTATCGGAGGAGGGGCGAGAGGTTACGCTGTTTAGACTGGAGACAGGTGACAGCTGCGTGCTTTCCGCGTCATGCATTATAAGAGAAATAACCTTTGAAACTCATATGGTGGCAGATACAGACTGCAATCTTCTTATAATCAACACCGAGGCGTTCGGTCGTCTTGTAAATGAAAACATATATGTCAGGTGTTTTCAGTACGAAACGGCTGCAGAGCGATTCTCGGCGGTTATGTTTTCTATGCAGCAAATTCTTTTTGCCAAGCTTGACAGGCGGCTTGCCGAATTTTTGATATCGGAATATGAGCGCACCGGCAGCCGTGTAATACATATGACTCATGAACAGATTGCTCAGCAGATTAGCTCGGCGCGTGAGGTGGTTGCACGCATGCTCAAGCGTTTTGCTGCCGACGGGCTTGTAGAGCTCAGGCGTGGGTCAGTAAAGCTTCTAAATACGGACGGACTGAATTTTTAATTTTTTTGATAAATGTGACTCAGTCACGGAAATAAAGAGAGTTTTTGTGTAAAATGAAGATATAAATCAAGGAGGAATTTTCATTGCAGTTTGTAATAACCTTTTTGGAGGGATTGATTTCTTTTATATCTCCCTGTATGCTTCCGCTTCTACCTCTTTATATTTCATACTTTGCGGGTGGCGCGGATAAAAAACACCGTGTATTTTTGCGTGCTCTGAGTTTTGTTGCTGGGTTTACACTCGTTTTCAGTCTGCTCGGTCTTTTTGCGGGCACTCTGGGGGCATTTCTGGCAAGATACAGAACGGCTGTAAATATTATAAGCGGTCTTATAGTTGTGGTTTTCGGACTTTCCTATCTTGATATAATAAAACTGCCGTTTTTCAAGGGTATGCAAAATGGCAGAATGGCAAACAGTGTTATTTCAGCATTTTTATTCGGAATTGTATATTCGGTAAGTCTTACTCCGTGTATTGGCGCTTTTTTAGGTTCGGCTCTTATGCTGGCTTCGGTATCGGGTACTGCACTGCGAGGGGTTATGCTGCTTGTGACTTATTCACTTGGACTTGGAGTTCCGTTTGTTATCTCAGCCGTGCTTATCGAAAAGCTGAATTCGGCGTTTGCGTTTATTAAAAAGCATTACCGAGTTATAAATATCTGCTGTGGATTGTTTCTTATTGCAGTAGGCGTGCTTATGATGTTCGGTCTGATGAGCGCTGTTATGTCAGTATTTGCGTGAGGTGTAGCATGAAAAAAATGAAACAGAGCACAAAGCTTATTATTTTATCGGCGTCGCTTGCGGTGCTTATTATCGCAGCTGTTTTGGTGTACAATTTTTTGATAAAAAACTATACGCCGAACGAAAACGGACAAAGTGACAGCTCTCAGAGCGACACTTCTCAAAAGGAAAGTGTATCTGCACCCGATTTTACCGTGTACGGTAGCGACGGTTCATCGTTTCGCTTGTCTGATTTTAACGGTAAGCCTAAAGTGGTAAATTTTTGGGCAACCTGGTGCGGACCGTGCAAATCCGAGCTTCCGGCTTTTGATAACATGTATAGGAAATATAAAGACAAGGTTGACTTTTTAATGGTAAATCTGACAGACGGATATCAGCAAACAGTGTCAGGCGTACAAAAATTCGTTGATCAAAACGGATATACGTTTCCGGTGTATTTTGATACATCAGGCAGCGCTGCTTATACTTATAATGTATATTCTATACCTCAAACGGTATTTATAAATGAGGAAGGAAATATATACGGTATATATCCCGGAGCTATGGATGAACAAAGGCTTGAGGGGTATATAAACGATATTTTAAAATAATATATTATAAAGGAGATTTTTACGATGGCAGAAATTAAAATCACAAAAAACAATTTTGAAGCAGAGGTCATGAAGTCAGATATTCCTGTTATGCTTGACTTTTGGGCAGAATGGTGCGGTCCATGCCGTATGCTGGGGCCTGTTGTTGAGGATATTGCAAAGGAATATGAGGGCTCAGTCAAGGTCGGCAAGATAAATGTTGATGAAGAATCGGAGCTTGCTGCGGCATTTCGTGTTGCAAGTATACCTACGGTTGTTGTAATTAAAAACGGCAAGGTTGTAAATACTTCTGTCGGATATAAGCCGAAAGAAGAGCTTGCTGCGCTGCTCGGCTGATATTATGCTGATATTATAAAGAGTTGAGGCACAAAAGGAGATAAAATATATGAAGGTTGTTATTGTCGGCGGCGTAGCGGGCGGAGCGTCCGCGGCGGCAAGAATCAGGCGGCTGGACGAGCAGGCGCAAATTTTAATTTTTGAGCGTTCCGGCTTTGTTTCATATGCTAACTGCGGGCTGCCTTATTATATAGGCGGTACAATAAAAGACAAAAGAGCGCTTACTCTTCAAACTCCGCAAAGTTTTTTTTCACGGTTTGCTATTGATGTAAAAGTGCATCATGAAGTTATGGAAATAAACCGTAAGAAAAAGACGGTAACTGTCAGAAATCTTGAGACGGGAGAGAACTTTGAGGAAAGCTATGATAAGCTCATCCTGTCTCCGGGAGCGCGCCCAATTTATCCCGATATACCTAATATCGATAGCAAGTACATTTTTACGCTTCGTACTGTTGAGGATACCTTCAGAATAAGTGATGCTGTAAATAGTCAAAAGCCGCGTTCGGCTGTTGTAATCGGCGGCGGTTTTATCGGCGTTGAAATGGCGGAAAATCTGAATGAGCGCGGACTGAATGTGACTCTTGTCGAGCGTCAGCCGCAACTTTTGGGACAGCTTGATGAGGATATGGCAAGTTTTGTACACGCACAAATGAAAAATCATGGAGTGCGGCTGCTTTGCTCAAGGTCGGTCTCAGGTTTCGAGGAATTAAATGACGGGAAAAACAGGGTTAAAGTCTTGATTGAAAATGAGCAGCCTGTTTTGACGGATATGGTTATACTTGCCATTGGCGTTATACCTGACAGCGCGCTGGCAGAAAATGCCGGTTTGGAGCTTGGGTTTAAAAACAGCATCGTTGTAAATGAATATATGCAGACATCTGACGAAGACATTTACGCAGTAGGGGATGCGGTTGAAATTATAAACAGCGTTACGGGAGCGAAAACAACGGTGCCGCTTGCAGGACCTGCCAATAAGCAGGGTAGACTTGCAGCTGATAATATTTGCGGTTTTATCCGCAAATATAAGGGTACTGTGGGTGTGTCGGTTATTAAGGTTTTTGATATGACGGCCGCATCGGTCGGACTTAATGAGCGTGCTGCCTCCGCCGTCGGTATCGAGTATGAAAAAATTATTTTATCTCCTGCCTCACACGCGTCTTATTATCCTGGAGGAAGTGTTATGACACTCAAACTTCTTTTTGAAAGAGAGACCGAGCGGATTTTGGGTGCGCAGATTGTAGGATTTGACGGCGTTGACAAGCGCATTGATGTTTTATCAACTGCAATGCAGACCGGTATAAGGGTGTCGGAGCTTTCAGAGCTTGATCTTGCCTATGCTCCGCCCTACTCCTCGGCAAAAGATCCCATCAATATGGCGGGCTTTGTTGCGCAGAATGTTTTAAACGGCACCGTCAAGCAGTTCTTTTATGAGGATTTGGCAAAGCTTGACGGAGAAAACATGATTCTGCTTGATACAAGAACCTATGCTGAATATGAAAGCGGTCATGCTGACGGCTTTGATACTCACATACCGGTTGACGATTTGCGCGATCGGATGTGTGAGCTTGACTCTTCAAAACCGGTGTATGTAATGTGTCAGTCGGGTCTGCGTAGCTATTTAGCATGTCGTATTCTTTCGCAGAATGGCTTTGACTGTTTTAATTTTGCTGGTGGTTACCGCCTTTATGAAAGTATTAAAACGAATAATTTCGATGTGAAAAGCAATACCTCATGCGGCGCTGAGCTTTTTGCTGCGAAAAGGTGAAGAAGGACAGAATTGACATACCGTACGGAAGGTGAAATATAATGGAAAAAAATATGGTTAATATTGCCTTATTGCAGATGATTTCCTGCAAAACACAAAAAGAAAATTTAGAAAAGGGAATTGAGTATTGCAGACGGGCGAAAATGCTCGGCGCAGATATTGCTCTGTTTCCGGAAATGTGGAATTGCGGATATAATCTGAAGGACAATGCGGAATTTATTAAAGCTCAGGCTGTAGATGCCGACGGGGAATTTGTCTGCACCTTTAAATCTCTTGCGGCAGAATTAAATATGGCGATTGCAGTGACTTTTCTTGAGCGTTTTGAACCTGCTCCAAAAAACAGCGTTATTTTATTTGACAGGCATGGTAATAAAGCATTGCACTATTCCAAAGTACATACCTGTGATTTCGGTGATGAAAAGCATTTGACTCCCGGTGATGATTTTTATGTAACAGACCTTGAAACAGCCGCCGGAAGCATTAAGATCGGCGCCATGATCTGTTATGACAGAGAGCATCCCGAAAGTGCAAGAATTCTTATGCTTAAGGGCGCTGAAATTATTCTTGTGCCAAATGCGTGTCCTATGGAAATTAACCGCTTGTCCCAGTTAAGATCACGTGCGTTTGAAAATATGCTGGGTATTGCTACGGCAAACTACGCATATCCGCAGCCTGACTGCAACGGGCATTCATCTGCCTTTGACGGTATAGCATATCGAGCGGACTCACCTGTTTCACGCGATACATTGATAATTGAAGCAGGGGAAAATGAAGGAATATATATCGCTGCATTCCCGATAGATGAAATGAGAGAATACCGCTTGCACGAGGCTCTCGGCAACGCATACAGGCGTCCGCATTTGTACAGTGAACTGATATCGGATAATGTAAACGATCCGTTTATAAGAAATGACAGAAGAAAATAAAGGTGACAGTATACTGTCACCTTTACTTTTTAGCTTATTTTAGATAAATTATAAAATTATGTTGACAAACGTAAGATAATACTATAAAATTAGATTATTTCTAATTATGTATGCGCTGAGTGTCATAAGAATAATATAAAAATAAAGGAGATTAGGAAAATGAACAAGTACACAGGAACACAGACGGAAAAGAATTTGCATGCTGCATTTGCAGGCGAGTCACAGGCGAGAAATAAATATTCTTATTTTGCCTCTGTTGCCAAAAAAGAGGGATATGAGCAGATTTCCGCTCTTTTTTTAAAGACGGCCGACAACGAAAAGGAACACGCTAAAATGTGGTTTAAGGAACTCGCAGGGCTTGGTAATACTGCTGAAAATTTAAAAGCCGCTGCCGAGGGTGAAAACTACGAGTGGACAGATATGTATGACGGCTTTGCCAAAACTGCCGAGGAAGAGGGATTCCCGGAGCTTGCTGCTAAATTCCGTTTGGTAGCAGCTATTGAGAAACATCATGAGGAGCGTTATCGTGCTCTGCTGAATAATGTTGAAACCGCAAAAGTATTTGAAAAGAGCGAAGTTAAGGTATGGGAATGCAGAAACTGCGGACATATTATTGTCGGAACAAAGGCTCCGGAAATTTGTCCGACCTGTAATCATCCGCAGAGTTATTTTGAAATTCACGCAGAAAATTATTAATCAGTACATGTTAAAGAGAGCGGATTTTCCGCTCTCCTTTTTACAGAGATTGCTTTTTGTCTTAGAAGGTTGACAAAAGGACTGTTTATGTTATATTATATATATTATTATTTATTAGGAGTAACTACATGTCTGTAAAAAGTATGACCGGCTACGGCAGAGCAAGTAGGTTAATAGACGGAAATGAAATTACCATTGATATAAAATCTGTAAATCACAGATACTTTGATTTTAACTCTAAAATATCTAAGGATTATTTGTTTTTGGAGGAAAAAATAAAATCAGCCGTAAAAAAATCCGTCTCACGCGGTAAGATTGATTTTTATATGTTTATAAACATCGACGCGGCTTGCGCATATGAAGTTGAGCTTAATGAACCGTTGGCAAGAGGATATGTCGATGCTCTTGAAGTAATCAGCAAGACTTTAAAGATTAAAAACGATGTTACGGCTTCTTTTATAAGCCGCATTCCCGATGTAGTTTCAGTCAAAAAAACTCAATTTGATGAGACTAAACTTGAGGAGTCGGTGCTTTCTGTATTAAATGACGCTTTGGAATCGTATGATTCAATGCGTTCGGCGGAGGGTGAGCGGCTTTTAAATGACATTTTAGAAAATTTGAATATTATTCTTGAAAATATTTTAAAGATAGAAAAGCTTGCTCCGGAGTCTGTCGAGGTATATAAGCAGCGGCTCAGAGCAAAAATGATTGAGGCACTTGACGGAAAGGAATATGACCAGCAGCGGCTTATTACCGAGGTTGCGATATTTGCTGACAGAATAGATGTTGGAGAAGAAACCGTCAGGCTTGAAAGTCATATTTCCCAATTCCGCACACTTTTGGACAGCAGTGCGGAACCTGTCGGAAAAAAGCTTGACTTCATTATTCAGGAAATGAACAGAGAAATAAATACAATTGGCTCAAAATGCAGCTGTGTCGAAATAACAAAGCTTGTCGTGGATACAAAATCCGTTATTGAAAAAATACGGGAACAGATACAAAATATCGAATAAGAGGTAGTTATGAGACTGATAAACATCGGATTCGGAAATATGGTAAACGCAAACCGCATGATAGCTATTATCAGCCCTGAAAGCGCACCGGTCAAGCGTATAATCCAGGAGGCGCGAGAAAACCGCGTTTTGGTGGATGCAACCTACGGTAGACGTACAAGGGCTGTTATTATTACTGACAGCGACCATGTTATTTTATCGGCTTTGCAGCCGGAAACAGTAGCAAATCGTTTAAATGACAGCTACGACGATGAGGATGATGAAGATGAATAAGGGTATGCTCATAGTTATTTCCGGTCCGTCAGGCGTCGGTAAAGGCACAGTTCTTGCAAAGGTGTTTGAAAACGACGGCAATTTGGCGTATTCTGTCTCTTGCACAACCCGAAAGCCTCGGGAAGGAGAGAAAGACGGTGTTCATTACAGGTTTTTGACCGAGAAAGAGTTTCTTGAGAATATCGCACAAAACCGTATGCTCGAATATACGGTATACTGCGACAATTATTACGGGACAGACGCGCAGTATGTTGAAAAGTTGAGAGAATCGGGTATAGATGTTATTTTGGAAATCGAGACCAATGGTGCGCTGAATATTATTGAAAAATGTCCTGATGCAGTAACCGTGTTTATTGCACCTCCGTCTCTTGAGCATCTTTATTTGCGTCTTGCCGGTCGCGGAACCGAGAGTCACGATGTGATAGAAAAGCGCATTGCCAAGGCAAAAGAAGAGCTTGCGCGAATAGAATATTATGAGTATCTTGTAATAAATGACTCGGTGGAAAAGGCTGCCGAGGATATACTGGCAGTTCTGCGTGCGGAACGCATTAAAAAATATAATAAAAATTATTTCAGAGGTGTATTATTATGATGCTATATCCTGCAATAGGAGATTTGGAAAAGGTGACTCACAGCAGATATGCGCTTGTGACAGTAACGGCAAAGCGTGCGCGTCAGCTGCTTGATATATCGGAGAATAATAAAATTCCGCTTTCCGATAAGCCCGTTAAGCTTGCAATAAACGATATTGCAACAGGTAAGGTTACCTGCCGTGTTGCAGATGATATCTGCGAGGAATCCGAAAATGAGAAATTTGAAAGCGGCAACACGGAAGAATAGCCTAAAAAGAGAGTGATTTGTATGGCATTGTGCGCGAGCGTCATTATTGATGATATTGTAAATAAAATCGATAAGTTATACGATTATGCTGTTCCCGGCAGTATTGAAAAAAATCTAAAAGCCGGTATGCGTGTGGTTGTTCCGTTTTCGAAAAGCAACATCAAAAAAAAAGCGCTCGTCGTTGAGCTACATGATTTTGTCGATATTTCACGCCTTAAATATATTGATAAAATTATTGATAAAGAAGTAATAGTAAACGATATGCAGGTGTCGCTCATTCGTTTGCTTAAAAGCAGATATTTTGTTACATACTATAATGCACTGAGGGCAATGATTCCGCGCGGATTGGATTTTAAAATCAGTGAATACTATAAATGTAAATCAGAACTTGCCGCGCACGACAGCCAACTTTTTGAGATTTTTAAAAAGAAAAGAAATCATCTTAAAATTGATGATATCCCCAGTGAAAAACGCTTGGCTTTCAATTCTTTTCTTTCTATGGGTATAATACAAAAAGATATTTTGACAAAAAGAAATATCGGAGAGCTTACCGAAAAATACCTTGTGGCGAAACTCGGATGTTCTGACATTGAACAGTATATTTCCAAACTGGATAAACGTTTTGAAAAGCAAATAGATTTGCTTTCCGTTTTTCTCGACTGTTCGGAAATTTCTCAAAAAGACGCTATGTACTACAGCGGGTGCAGTATAAGTACTGTTAAAACTCTTGAAAAAAAAGGAATTATATCTGTCATTGACAAAAAGCTCGAACGTAATCCGTACAAAGATATAAAGCGCACAGTTGACAGTACGCCCATCGCTCTTACCTATGAGCAGAATAATGTTTACAAAGCGGTTTGTAGGGATATCGGAACATTTACTACACATTTGATACACGGCGTTACGGGCAGCGGAAAAACACTCCTGTATATGGCGCTTATTGATAAGGCTATTTCAATCGGTAAATCGGTTATATTTATGATACCTGAAATTTCACTTACACCGCAAACTCTTGCACGGTTTTATTCGAGGTACGGCGAGCTTGTATCCGTGGTGCACAGCGGGCTTGCTCCGGGCGAACGTGCAGATGAATGGAAGAAAATAAAAAATGCAGAAAAGAGTGTTGTAGTTGGCACAAGAAGTGCAGTTTTTGCGCCTGTAAATAATCCGGGTATTATTATAATAGACGAGGAGCACGAATCAAGCTATAAGTCTGAAAGTTCTCCCCGATATCATGCGCGTGATATATCAAGGTTTATATGTCGTTTGGCGGGAATACCCCTTGTGCTCGGTTCTGCAACCCCGTCTGTTGAAAGTCGTTTTTTAGCCGAAAGGGGAGTTTATAAATATCATAGACTCGAAAAGCGTTTTAATAACAATCCGCTTCCTTTCACAAATATAATCGATATGCGCACATCATTTAAAGAAGGCAATCAGTCGTTTTTGAGCGAGGAACTTCGTCAGGCGATTGATGAAACTCTGTCGCGCGGTGAACAAACAATTTTATTTTTAAATAGACGCGGGGCTCATACCATGGTCGGGTGCCGCAGCTGCGGATATGTTGCAAAATGTGATAATTGCGGTATAGCACTTACTTATCATTCGGCAAATGATAGGTGCATGTGCCATTACTGCGGGTACAGTATAAAAATGTTTAACACCTGTCCGGCTTGCAGCAGCAAGCATATAAAAAAATTGGGAATAGGTACACAGCTTGTCAACACTGAGCTTAGCGATATTTTTCCGAATTCTAAAATTTTGCGCATGGATTATGATACGGTAGGTTCTTATGTTACCTATGGAAATAAACTGAATGCTTTTAAATATGGCGAATACGACATAATGCTCGGCACGCAGATGGTTGCCAAGGGTCTTGATTTCCCCAACGTAACCCTTGTCGGAGTACTGAATGCTGATCTTTCGCTTTATGTTGATGATTTCCGTGCCAATGAACGAACTTTTTCACTTCTGACTCAGGTATGCGGGCGTTCGGGAAGGGCAGGTAAGGAGGGGCGTGCAATTATTCAGACGTACTCGCCTGACTACGAAATAATTCGGTTTGCCAAAGAACAGAGTTATGATAAATATTATGATTTTGAAATAAATTTCAGAAAGGCAATGAACTATCCTCCTTTTTGCGATCTTGTTTTATTCAGTATTTCAGATCGTTCTGAGGAAGCAGCTTATAAAAACGTGCAGTTGCTGTACAGATTAATCAATGAAATGAGCAATGGTGAATTTACTGATATTCCCGTGCGAATGCTGTATCCTACAACTCCTAAAATTGCAAAATTTAATGATAAATATCGCTATAATCTTGTTATAAAGAGCAAAGTTTGCAACAGATTGTATGAAATGCTTTGGAAATTAACAAACTATTTTGAGGAAAATATATCGTCGGCTTTGTCTGTTAATGTCAATCCGATGAGCAGTATATGAGGTAAAAATGGCTTTAAGAGAAATTGTTAAAGATAATAATGAGTTCCTTTCTAAAAAATCACGTCCTGTTGAAAAAATTGACGGTCGTATTAAACAGCTTGTGGACGATATGAAGGAAACGCTTGTTAAAGCGGACGGAGTCGGTCTTGCCGCGCCGCAGGTTGGCGTTTTGAAAAGAATATTTATTGTTGATATAAACGTCGATAAAAGCGATATTCGTGAGTTTATAAATCCTGAAATTATAAAAAAGAAAGGTAAAAACGATAAATATCTTGAGGGTTGCCTTTCTTTCCCGGGAAGAAGCTTTAAAATTGTTCGGCCGGAAAAGGTCACAGTGCGTGCTCAGAATTTGTCCGGAGATTGGTTTACCTTTGAAGCGGAGGATTTTATTGCCCGTGCGCTGATGCATGAAAATGACCATTTGGACGGTATAACTATACCGCAGATAGGTAAAGAGGTTTTTGAATAATGAGTCAAAAGCTGAGAATTGTTTTTATGGGTACTCCTGATTTTGCCCTTCCGTCACTTGAACAACTTTATAAAACTTATGATATCCGCGCGGTTTTTTGTCAGCCGGATAAGGTAAACGGCAGAGGAAACAAAGTGATTTTTGGCCCTGTGAAGGAATATGCCGTTAAAAACGGGATACGTGTGTGTCAGCCAGAAACCTTTAAAAACGGATGCTGCATGCAGCTTATAAAAGAGCTTAATCCGCAGCTTATAGTTGTTGCGGCATACGGAAAATTGCTTCCCGAATATATTTTGAGCTATCCGCAGTTTGGATGTATTAATGTTCATGGCTCACTGCTTCCTAAATACCGCGGCGCATCTCCTATTCAGTATGCCGTATTAAACGGTGAGAAAGAAACCGGAATTACGATTATGAAGATGGATGCCGGATTGGACAGCGGCGATATCATTTCCCAGGCAAAAATTCAAATCGGAGAGTATGAGACGGCGGGAGAGCTTTTTGACAGACTCAGTCAGCTTGGTGCGCAGCTTTTACTTCATACGATAGACAGTATAATAAAAGGAACTGCTTCCTATACTCCGCAAAATGAGGAAGACAGCACTTATGCATCTATGATAACCAAAAAGATGGGGTGCATTGATTTCAGTGATAATGCGAAAATTATAAAACAGAAGGTATACGGTCTTAATCCATGGCCATCTGCATATGTTGAAACGCAAAGCGGATGTTTAAAGCTGCACCGTGTTTTGCTCGGCGGCAAAACCGATTGTTCACCCGGTTATATAGTGTCGGTGAATAAAAACGGTATTGAAATTGCATGCGGTGATAAAAATACTGTTGTAGTAACAGAAATACAAAGGATTGGGAAAAAGAAAATGAACGCGTATGCGTTTAGCCTCGGAGCTGAAATTCGACCAGGTATGTCAATTTATTCTTTATAAGGAGAAGTCAATATGTTTTTTTATGATTATTACACTCTTGTAATACTTCTGCCGTTGATGGTTTTATCTTTTATTGTTCAGGCGGTGCTTAATTCATCGTACAGTAAGTATTCAAAAATACAGAATTCGAAGAGGACTACCGGATGTGAAATTGCTCATACTATACTAAGAAATGCAGGTATTTTTGATGTTTCCGTGGAGTGTATAGGAGGTAATTTATCAGACCATTTTGACCCGACAAAGAAAGTTATCCGTCTTTCCGAAAAGGTATATAACGGCACCAGTATTGCGGCAATAGGAGTCGCAGCACATGAGACAGGGCATGCGCTTCAGTATGCTGCCGAATACACTCCTATTAAAATACGTTCTTCAATAATCGGAATTACCAATTTCAGTTCTAAAATACTTTATATTTTAATTATTTTGAGCTTTATAGCTCAGATACCGCTTATCTGCAATATCGCAGTCATTTGCTTTTTTATAATTTTCCTGTTTCAGCTTCTTACACTGCCTGTTGAATTTAACGCAAGTGCAAGAGCGGTTGAAAATATCGGAAATATGGGTTATAATGATGATGACCTGCACGGGGTTAAAAAGGTGCTGACTGCCGCTGCGATGACATATGTAATGGCAATGCTTGTAGCGCTCGGTCAGATGATCACATTTATTCTCCGCACAAGAAAACGAGATTGATGGATACTAACAGAAAAGCAGCGCTTGATATACTAATAGCATATGAGCGTGACGGAGCATATCCCAATCTTGAACTGAAAAAACGTCTTAGAGACATAGAAAGTGATAGGGACAGGAGATTTATAAGCGCGCTGATATACGGTGTCATCGAAAAAAAGCTTACGCTTGATTATTATATTGATAAAGTCTCGAGCGTAAAACTGCGTAAGATAAATACGGTTGTACTTAATGTTTTGCGTATGGGACTGTACCAGATTATTTTTCTTTCCACACCGGAAAGTGCGGCTTGCAACAGTTCGGTTGAACTTACCAAAACGAACGGACAGATGAAAAGCGCCGGATTTGTAAATGCCGTATTAAGGAAATTATCGCAATTATATCACGATATTCCATTGCCGGAAAACAAAACGGAATATCTTTCAGTTAAGTATTCTGTATCACCTTCTGTTTTGAAGATCCTTGTCGATTCTCTCGGAGAGCAGAATACCAAACGATATCTTGAGTATAAAGCCGATGAATCAAAAACTATTTATATTGCCGCTAATACCGTAAAGCTGTGTGATGATAAACTTACCGAAATCCTTTGTAAAGAAGGTATCACAGCTTTGAAAACAGATTTAAACGGGCTGTTTCAAATTCAAAGCGGATTTGATATTGAAAATACCGATGCATACCGTCGGGGACTTTTTCATGTGATTGGAAAGACGTCGTATTTAGCTGCTAAGGCTGTCGGAGCAAAATGTAACGATATTTTCTATGATATGTGTGCAGCACCGGGCGGAAAGACCTTTGCTGTAAGCTATATGTCAAACGGACAAGCAGATATTACAGCGTTTGATTTACATAAACATAAGATTGATAATATTGAAAAAAATATCAAAAGACTTGGATTATCCAATATCAAAACAATAGCATTCGACAGTACAAAAACCGATGAAAAGATGATTTCCACAGCTGATTGTGCGCTTTGTGACGTCCCGTGCAGCGGACTGGGTATACTTCATAAGAAGCCTGATATAAAATATAAGGAGATACACGAGGCATCGCTTATAAATGTTCAGAAACGAATTCTTGAAAATGCGGCACTTTACTTGAAACCGGGCGGTAGGCTTGTTTATTCTACCTGTACCGTAAATAAAAATGAAAACATTAAAGTGATTTGTGAATTTCTTCAAAATAATACACAGTTTGAAATTGACAAAACGGTTAATTTATATAATAATGAATATGGTCAAAAACTGTTTTTACCGTATGAAGATAATACGGACGGTTTTTATATTGCTGTTCTTAAGAAAAAAGAGGTGTAGAGCATCAAAACCGACATAAGGTCGCTTTTACCGGCTGAGCTTGAAAATTTAATATTGAAACACGGAATTAAAAAATTCAGGGCAAAGCAAATATTTGAATGGCTTCATCGCGGTGTACAAACATTTGAAGAAATGACTAATTTGCCAAAGGAACTTCGTAAACAGCTTTCGGAATTTGCTTATATAGCTGAAGTTTCCGTATATAAAATGCTTGTTTCAAAAACAGACAAAACAGTTAAATTTGTTTTTCGGCTTTATGACGGCAGTTTAATTGAAACAGTTGTAATGAAATATAAGCACGGCTATTCTGTTTGTGTTTCTTCCCAGGTTGGATGTCGTATGGGCTGCGCTTTTTGTCAGTCAACAAAAGGCGGACTGGTTCGAAATCTTTTGCCGGGAGAAATACTCGGACAGATTCTAACTGCACAACAAAAACTCGGTATCCGCATTTCAAATATTGTTATGATGGGTATCGGAGAGCCGCTTGACAATTTTGACAATACAGTCAAGTTTCTAAAGCTTGTCAATCATCCCGACGGAATAAATATCGGTTACCGTCATATTTCTCTTTCCACCTGTGGTCTTGCTGATAATATCAGACGGCTTGCAGAGGTAAATTTACCTATAACTCTTTCAATTTCACTTCACGACGCATTTGATGACAAACGCAGTACAATGATGCCTGTAAATAAAAAATATCCTATTGATAAATTGCTCAGAGCATGCCGTTATTATCAGTCTGTAACCGGCCGACGTATTGTGTTTGAATATTCTCTCATGGATGGTGTAAATGATTCGACTGCAGACGCCAAAAGGCTTTTTGATATACTTTCAGGTATAATGTATCATATAAATCTTATCCCGGTGAATAAAATAGAAGACGGAATATTTTATCCGCCGGATACAGATAAAATTAAAAAGTTCAGTGACACGCTTATTTCAATGGGCGCGTCATGCACTGTAAGAAGAACTCTCGGTGCGGATATATCTGCTTCGTGCGGTCAGCTTCGAAGTAAATACGAACGGGAAAGAAGGAATTGCGTTGATAATTTTCGGCTCCAGTAACATCGGTATGGTCAGGAAAGACAATCAGGATTCATATTTATTTGACACAGTAGGAAACGATGTGGGATTCGCGGTTGTCTGCGACGGAATGGGAGGTCCCAGCGGCGGTAAAATTGCCAGCAGTATCGCCGTAAATAGCTTTTCAAAATTTATGGCGGAGCTCACTTTAGACTCAAATGGAGAAAAAATAAAAGAAACTTTTCAAAAAGCTATTGATTGTGCCAATAAAGAAATATATAATAAATCTTTAAGGGACGATAAACTGTATGGAATGGGTACAACCCTTGTTTCATCTGTTATAGTTAAGGATACGGGATATTTTGTGAATGTAGGCGACAGCAGAGCATACCTTATTCGCGACGGCAGCATACGTCGGATATCGCATGATCATTCAGCAGTACAGCAGCTTGTCGACAACGGTATGCTTACAGAGTCACAGGCACGCAATCATCCTAATAAAAACATAATAACAAGGGCTCTTGGGGTTGAGGAAAGCGTATCTTTCGATTTCTTTACGGAAAGAGTTTTCCCTGACGATATTGTTTTATTGTGTTCTGACGGTATAACCAATTACATCGATGATCTTGAAATTCCGTTTGAGACAGTCAAGCGGAAAAGTAATATTGAGACTATTCCTCAGAAACTGATCGAGCTTGCCAATTCACGCGGCGGTGCCGATAACTCGACAGTTGTAATAATGAAAGTTTAGGAGGCTTAAATAAGTGGATAAATTAATCGGAAAAACCATAAACGACAGATATATTATAACTGAAATAATCGGTGTCGGCGGCATGGCAGTTGTTTATAAGGCATTTGATAAGGTAGTTAACAGAGTGGTTGCTGTCAAGGTTCTCAAAGAAGAGTTTATGTCTGACGCACAGTTCAGACGCAGATTTACAAACGAGTCAAAAGCAATAACCATGCTCTCTCAGAATAATATAGTTGATGTTTACGACGTATGTCTTGAGGGCGACATGATGTATCTTGTCATGGAATACATAGACGGTGTTACGCTTAAAGAATACCTTGATAAGGTAAAGGTGCTTGACTGGCACGAAGCAGCTTTTTATATAAAGCAGATACTTAAAGCGATGTCTCATGCTCATGAACGCGGAATTGTACACAGGGACATAAAGCCGCACAATATTATGCTTTTGCGCGACGGAACAATTAAAGTGACTGATTTTGGCATTGCAAAGCTTTCAAAATTTGAAACACAGACTATCACGGATAAGGCAATAGGTTCTGTACATTATATAAGCCCTGAACAGGCCAGCGGTGACCGAACAGATGAAAAAACGGATATATATGCCGTGGGTGTCATGCTGTATGAGATGATTACAGGTACGCTTCCGTTTGTGGCAGACAGTGCCGTGTCGGTTGCACTTATGCAGGTACAGGCTCAGCCAAAGCTTCCCAGAGAGATTAACGACAGCATACCTGAGGGAATCGAAGAAATAACAATAAAGGCCATGATGAAGGATCCGGCTTTAAGGTATTCTTCGGCATCGGCAATGTTTAACGATATAGTTAGCGTGGAGGAAAATCCCGACACTGTTTTCGGTTATCTCAGTGCTGCTCCAGTTGTATCCGATGAGCAACTGTCGGAAGATGATTCACCGACAAGATTTGTAGATATCAGCAGTATTGAGTCAGCGGATGAAATAGGTGAATTCGTATCCGATGACGCTATTGATGTTAATAGTGAAGAAGCACAGTCGGGCGACGAAACGGAATCGAAATTTAAGGAGATTTGGCTGCCAATTATTGGCGGTGTGGGGTCGGCCCTGCTTATTATTGCGATTGTTATTGTAGGGATTGTGTACTTCCCGGAATTAAAAAACAGCGTTTTCGGCGGAAACAGCGTTGTCGAAAAGGTTACGGTTGAAAATTATGTGGGACAGAATTATGATGAGGTAGAAAAATCAAACGCAACCGGTCTTATTTTCGAAAAAACAAATATGCTCAGCACGGAGCCTAAAGGAACCATTATATCACAGGAACCTGTTGCGGGCGAAGAGGTTGATAAGGGCTCTGTCGTGACTTTTAAGGTCAGTATAGGCGTCGAAACGGTTCAGGTACCGGACGTCACGAATAAATATTACGAAATAGCCATCGATGAGCTTTATGACCTTGGTATTCTTTATAAGACAAAGTATATTGCAAGCGATACTGTAAAAGAAAATTACGTAGTAAGAACCGACCCTGCCGCGTTTACAGAAATCAAGTCAGACACAAGCATTACGGTTTATATAAGCTCCGGCAGAGATATAAAGACAGTTACAGTACCCGATGTTTTGAAGAGAACAGAGGATGATGCGGTTACAAAACTTGCTGCTGAAAGTCTGAAAGCAGATAAGCTGTACGAATATGATGAAACAGTGCCCAAGGACTGTGTTATAAGTCAGAATCCGAATGCGGGAACTAAGCTTGACGAAGGTTCAACCGTTGAGATTACTATAAGTCTCGGACCGAAGCCTGAGGAAAATCCGGATAAAAATCCCGATGACGGAAATACCGATAATCCCGATCAAGATCCGGACAAAAATCCAAGCGATAACCCGGATAAAAATCCTGATGAAACCCCGGACAAAAATCCCGATGAAAACACTGACGTTGATGTAAACAATCCGGATAAAAACCCGGATGACGTTCCAACGGACAATGAACCGGTCAATCCCGATACCGACGATAAAGTTTCATTTAAAATAACGGCCGATCTCAGTAAATTTTCGGCTGAAACAAGTGTTACACTTACTATATCCACAAATGATAATTCATGGAACAAAGTTGAAACTATAACTATGGCAAACCTTGCCGGTGCAAATTATGTATACAATTCCGAAAGCGTAACGCTCAAAAAAGGAACTGTTGTGTCACTGTTTGTAAACGGCACACTTTTTGAAAAATATACTGTCAGCTGATTGGAGAGACGATGAACAGAACCGAAGAGCGAAAAAGTGCATTTGAGATTATCTTTACGTTTCCTTTCAAAACTGATAAAAGCATTGATGACATTATTGAAAGCTATTCCGACTATTGCGAGTCGGAATCGCTTTCCGATTATATAGTCGGCACTGTTCGCGGAGTATATAATAATCTTGACGCAATTGATGAAAAAATCAAGGGAAGTATTAAATTTAGAAGGTTCGAACGGCTTGATAATGTTTGCCTTGCCGCTATGCGTCTTGCAGTATATGAAATGCTTTACAGTGATGAAGTGCCCGTGCCTGTTGCTATAAATGAGGCAATCGAGCTTACAAAGCAGTATGATGACAGCTTGGCCGGATTTGTTCATGGTAATTTAGGGATTATTGCAAGGGGTTGAAATGAGCAGAATACTGGCATTTGATACAAGTAATTATACAACCTCGGCTTGCGTTTATGATACGCAAGCCGGTATTGTATGGGAAAACCGAATAATGATTCCGGTAGAAAGCGGTAAATGCGGTATACGTCAGAGCGATGCTGTATTTCATCATGTTAAAAATTTTGAATCGTTGTTTAACGATATATTACAAACTGATATAGATTGTGTTTGTGCAAGCAGATGCCCTTCAGAGCGGAAAAACTCTTATATGCCGTGTTTTATAGTAGGCATGTCCTATGCAAAAACTATATCGGAGCTTTACGGTTTGCCGATGTATTCCTATTCACATCAAAAAAATCATATTATGGCTGCCGCTGTAACAAGCGGAGCAAGAGAAATTTTAAAAAAACCGTTTCTTGCATATCATGTGTCAGGCGGAACAACGGATATTATGCTGTGCAGTCCGGACAAAGAGATATTCTGCGTTAAAAAAATCGGCGGCAGTGCAGATATCAGCTGTGGTCAGCTGATTGACAGAACGGGCACTTTGCTCGGCTTTCCGTTCCCGTGCGGAAAACATTTGGAAAAATGTGTGCATGGAAGTCTTGCAGATAATATCATGTTTACAGTAAATGATGGCTTTTATAATCTTTCTGGCTTCCAGAATAAAGCTGAAAAAATGTATTCAGAGAATAAGTGCGCGGGTGATATAAGCAATTACATATTAAGTGTTGTTCTGTCATTTATATTAAATTCGATTGAAAAATTCAGAAAGATTTACGGTGAATTGCCGGTGCTCATGTCCGGCGGAGTTATGTCAAACAAACTGCTTTCGGATAAAGTCAGCGAGAAATTCAGCGGTGTAAGTTTTGCAAGACCTGAGTATTCGCTGGATAATGCAGCGGGTGTCGCCATGTTGTGCGCAGCAGAGAGAGGAGAGCTTTGTGACAGATTCTAATGTAATCACTGTAAGCGGACTCACAAAGTATATTAAAAGCACACTGGAAAGTGACGTTCGTTTGCAAAACTTTACGGTATCGGGAGAAATATCCAACTTGACGATTCACCGTTCGGGACATTTGTACTTTGCAATAAAGGACGAGCTTGCCGTGATTAACGCAGTGATGTTTCGGAGCTCTGCAGCCTTGCTTGCATTTAAGCCGGAAAACGGTATGAAGATTATTGCTAAAGGCAGAATTTCTGTTTTTGAGCCGGCAGGCCGATACCAGATTGTTGTAAGTTCCGTTGAAGTGGATGGTGTTGGCAATTTATATGTGGCTTTTGAACAGCTCAAAACAAAACTTCAAAAAGAAGGACTTTTTGATAGCTCGCATAAGCTTTCCATTCCTAAAATCCCTTCTGTTATCGGGGTGATTACGTCTCCAACAGGGGCTGCTGTTCGGGATATTATCAATGTTTTAGGCAGACGTTTTCCGTTTGCTGAAATATTGTTGTATCCGTCTTTAGTGCAGGGTGAGGACGCTCCGCGCGATCTTATCCGAGCACTTTTATACTTTGAAAAAGCAAAATGTGCCGATGTTATTATAATCGGACGAGGCGGCGGATCAATCGAAGATTTGTGGGCATTCAACAACGAACAGCTCGCAAGAACAATTTACAGTATGTCCGTACCTGTCATATCCGCTGTAGGACATGAAATCGATTTTACAATCTGCGACTTTGTTGCAGACATGCGTGCGCCTACTCCTTCTGCCGCTGCCGAGCTGGCAGTACCTGACACTGCAGATATGCTGCAAAAGTTCTCTAACGTGAATAAGCGTCTTTTATCTATACTTGAACATCGCATTGAATTTTGCAGACAAAAATATGACTCTCTTAAAAATTCGCGAGTTTTTACTAATGCTGAATTTTTCACCGAAAAATATCAATTACTCCTTGATCACAATGCAGAAAAGCTTTTTTCCGCAATGTCTTTAAAAATCAGCAATACAGATTCACAATTTTGCACCCTTGCTGCAAAGCTTGATGTACTCAGCCCTCTTAAAATCATGAGCAGAGGATATCTGCTTGCAGAAAATGAGTCGGGGATTGTCATGAAAAGCATCGATGATGTTAACGTAGGACAGGATATATATATCAGAATGTGTGACGGTAAAGCGGAATGTACAGTGAACTCTTTATCAAGAAATGAGGATAAAATTAATGAAAAATAATATCACATTTGAAGAAAGCCTTGCAAGGCTTGAAATAATTGTGCGTGAGCTTGAGAGTGGTGATGTTACGCTTGACGATTCAGTAAAATTGTTCGAAGAGGGTATAAAGCTATCGGGTATATGCTCTAAATATTTAAAGGATGCAAAGCAAAAGGTTGAAATTTTAATAGAAAACGGAACTGATACACCCGATGTAAAAGATTTCAAAGCAAATGAATAAATATATTGGATTGATAAAAAAAATATCATCGCGTCTTGAAGAATTAACACATTATGAGAAATGCAGTTATGATGTGCTTTTAGAGGCTCAACATTATTCGATAACAGCCGGCGGGAAGCATCTTCGTGGGCTTATTCTGCTTGAAACGGCAAAGCTTGGAGGTGCGCAGGCTGAAACAGTGCTTGACTTTGCATGTGCAATGGAACTGGTGCATACATACTCACTAATTCATGATGATCTTCCGGAAATGGATAATGACTATCTTCGCCGCGGGAAGCCAACATGTCATGTCAAATTCGGTGCCGATATTGCCCTGCTTGCGGGTGATGCTCTTTTGACAAAAGCTTTTTCGGTGATTGTCGGCAACAGATTTTTTTCAGATCACAAAAAAACAGAATGTATTCGGATATTGGCAGATGCTTGCGGAGAGCACGGTATGCTTGCGGGGCAGACCATTGATAAATTAAGCGAAAATAAAATAATTGATTTTGACAGTCTTTGCGAGCTTCATTATAAAAAAACGGCATGTATGTTCTGCGCTGCCGTTCAGATGGGATGTGTGCTTGGAAATATTTCAGCCGATACCGAAAAAGAGCTTTTAAAAATCATGAACAGTCTCGGACTCGCGTTTCAAATTAAAGATGATATTCTTGATGTTACATCCCAAAGCAGTATTATTGGTAAACCGGTCAACAGCGATGAAAAATCACTTAAATCTACTTTTGTCAGTCTGCTTGGCATAGATAAATCTCACGAGATGCTTAAGAATATTGCCACCGATATTAAGAATAACCCGATTATTGTAGAGTACCCATTTTTTGCCGAACTAACGGATTTTTTTGTAAACAGAACTATATAAAATGGAATTTCGTATACTTGAAAATTTAACATCTCCCGATGATTTGAAAAGCATGTCCTCAGACAATTTGAAAATTCTTTCGGATGAACTGCGTGAAGCGCTTATTCTGAATGTTTCAAATACAGGAGGACATCTGGCGAGCAATCTGGGTGTTGTCGAGCTTACTATTGCCATACACAAAGTCTTTTCCTCGCCGGCGGATCAAATTATTTTTGATGTGGGGCATCAGTGTTATGTACACAAAATGTTGACAGGACGATATAACCGTTTCAGCACGCTCAGACAAAAAGACGGCCTGTCAGGATTTCCCAATCCGGAGGAAAGCGAGCACGATATATTTAAAACCGGCCATAGCTCTACATCCATTTCATCTGCGCTCGGCCTTGTTTATGCAAAAAGTCTGTCAGGTGATGACAATTCTTCTGTCGTCGCTGTAATCGGTGACGGCTCAATGACAGGAGGACTTGCGTACGAGGGGCTTAACAATGCAGGAAGCTCGGAAAAAAACCTTGTCGTCATCCTGAATGATAATAAAATGAGCATTTCAAAAAATGTCGGTGCTATTTCAAAGACGCTGACGCGGCTGCGAAGCAAAAGCGGATATTTTCGGTTTAAAGATGCGCTCGGCAGCGCGCTTGTAAAAATTCCGTATATAGGAAAGCCAGTTTATCGACGACTTAATCGTTTAAAGTCTGCAATCAAATCTTATTTTTATTCGTCAAATATTTTTGAAAGCATGGGATTTAAATATATAGGCCCTATCGACGGGCATAATATTGACCTTTTAACGCGTGTTCTTTCCCGCGCAAAATCCTTGAAACGTCCGGTGCTTGTTCATGTAAATACTAAAAAGGGAAAGGGCTATACATTTGCAGAAAGCAAACCGCGCGAATTTCACGGTGTCGGTGAATTTGATATAGGCACCGGAAATACGAGCCAAAGCGTTCAACTGTCGTTTACCGACGCTTTCGGAAAGGCTCTTGTATCTCTTGCCGAGAAAAATAATAAAATATGTGCTATAACAGCGGCTATGGGTCCGAGCTGCGGGCTTTCCTGCTTTAAGTCAAAGTTTCCTAAACGGTATTTTGACGTCGGAATCGCCGAACAGCATGCCGTCACGTTTGCGGGCGGTCTTGCCAAAAACGGTTATTTACCTGTTTTTGCAGTGTATTCTACGTTTCTGCAAAGATCGTACGACCAAATAATACATGATGTGTCACTTCAGAACTTAAAAGTTATTTTTGCAGTAGACAGGGCAGGAATTGTAGGTGATGACGGAGAAACACATCAGGGATTGTTTGATATACCGATGCTGCTGCCGATACCGAATATTGTGATTTTCTCGCCGTCTACCGGTACTGAGCTTTCCGTTATGCTTGAAAGGGCAGTTAATATAGAAACTAAATCCTGTGTAATAAGATATCCGCGCGGAAATTGCATTGAATATACAGAGCTGCCGTTTAAAAAAGCTCGGGAAGACTGGGATATAATTGCAAACGGTTATGAAACGGTCGTAGTTTCATACGGGCGTGAAATTACGGACGTATTGATAGCAGCTTCCGGTAAAAAGGTAGATATAATAAAGCTAAATGTCATAAATTTTTTTGAAAAAAGCCTTTTATTAAAACTGTCAAATTATAAAAACATAATTTTTGCAGAGGAATGTTATTATATAGGCGGCGTAGGTATGCTGTTACAGGCCGAGCTTAACAACTGCGGTTTTAAAGGTAACTTTTATAATATTTCTATTAAAAATCGGTTTATAAAACATGCTCCGCCAAAATCAGTAAAAGCGGACTGCGGATTGGACAGCGATTCTCTCAAATGTTTTATTTCAAAAATTACGGAGCATTAAAATGCGTCTTGATGTTTATCTTGTAAAAGAAAAGTACTGTGAAAGCAGAAATAAATCGGCTGCTCTGATTTGCTCCGGCAATATTTATGTAAACGGCGTTTGTATTACAAAGCCGGCGTTTATCGTTGGAAATGACGATTCGGTAACAGTGCACATTGCTGAAAAGCAGTATGTAGCGCGTTCCGCTAAAAAACTGTTAACGGCAATAAAAAATTTTAATGTTGATTTTATCGGAAAAACTGTGGTTGATCTCGGCGCGTCAACCGGCGGATTTTGTCAGGTTATGCTGGAAAACGGAGCAGCAAAAATATATGCCGTAGACATAGGGACAAATCAGCTACATCATACGCTGAAAACAGACAAGCGTATTGTCAGCATGGAAAATACAAATGCAAGGTATCTGGAAAAGTCTATGTTTTCCGAGGAAATAGATGTTGTTACATGTGACCTTTCATTCATATCTTTGCGCTGTATTCTTCCGGCGGCGTTTGAAATTCTGCGTTTTGGCGGCGAGCTTATATGTCTTGTAAAGCCACAATTTGAGGTAGGACCTGACTACATTGGCAAAAACGGTGTGGTAAAGAACAAAAAATTGCATGTCAAGGCCGTGTGCGATATAGCTGATTTTGCACGTTTGCTCGGATTATATGTAAAGGATATCTGCTTTTCAGAGCTTGCAGGTGAAAGCGGCAATATGGAGTATCTTCTGTATATGAAAAAAATCTCCGGTTGCAGCAGCATTTCCAACAAGTTCATAGAAAAAAGAATACAAGAGGTAAAATGAAAAATATCGGTATTATAGTAAACAATAAGAAGGATCCAAAATTCAAAAATTTCAGGTACGTCGCAAGAATTATAAAGGACAGCGGCTTCTGTCCGTTTGTATCAAGCGAATATAGCAGCATTTTTCCGGAAAGTGATTATGTGAAAACAACGCTTGAGGATATGTTTAAAAAGTGTTCGATGGTCATAGCGCTTGGCGGCGATGGGACTTTTTTGAATGTTGCCGATTTGGCAGTGAGATATGATGTAGCGCTTTTGGGAGTAAATCTCGGAACTCTCGGGTATTTGGCACAGATAGACAGAACTGAAATAGACAGAATACCGGAAATATTAAAAAATAATCTTTCCTTTCAAAAACGAATGATGCTGAGTGCCTCTGTAATTCGTAATAATAAAAAAATATATGAATACAGCGCGCTTAACGATGTTGTTGTTACAAGAAGTGCCGTTTTAAAACCCGTCAGTATCGATTTGTACGGTGAAAGCGGCATAATTGCCGACTATTTTTGCGACGGACTGATTTTTTCTACGCCAACAGGATCGTCTGCGTACTCATTAAGTGTCGGAGGCCCGATAATGGATCCTACAATGGAAGCTATTCTTGTCTCGGCGATTTCTCCTCACACACTGTCTTCTCACTCACTCGTTTTCAATGCAGACAAAAAACTGGAATGTAAAGTCAGTTCATCAAAAAATAATAATTCACTTATAAGTGTTGACGGCAGACATGTATTTTTTATTCAGAACAGCGACCGTGTTGTTATACATAAAAACAATAAATATCTGCGGCTTGTTCAGCTGTCCGACTGTGATTTTTACACGGTACTTAAAAATAAATTCAGATCCAGAGGTAAACGAAAATGAAAAAAGAAAGACTGACACGCATAAAAGAACTTGTATTGGAATTTGATATTACAACTCAGGATATGCTTGTTGATATTCTTAATAAAGACGGTTATAATGTCACGCAGGCCACCGTATCAAGGGACATTAAAAAGCTGGGTCTAATCAAATCGTTTGAAGATGGAGTTAATAAGTATGTTCTGAAAAAAGAAACGGAAACGGGCGAGCACAGTTTAATTTTAAAAAACTCCGTTTTGTCTGTCAAAACGGCTCAGAATTTAGTCATAATTAAATGTGCTGCGGGTATGGCAAACGCCATCTGTGTGTATATCGACAGTCTTGAGCTTTGTGGGCTTGTCGGTACTCTTGCAGGTGATGATACCATATTCATCGCTTCATCGGACAATATAACAGCTGAAAATATAAGGGAAATTCTTGTAACACGTATAAAATAGTTTTTATCTGAAAAGAAAAGGAAGGTTGTAATGCTTTTAAGTCTGCATATTGAAAATATTGCAATAATAGACAAGAGCGATATAGACTTTTATAACGGATTTAATGTGCTAACGGGTGAAACCGGAGCCGGTAAAAGCATAATTATTGATTCTATCGCTTTGCTCACAGGCGTTAAAAGCTCTAAGGAACTTATAGGACCTTACGGAACGGCAGCAGTTGTAAGTGCTGTTTTTACTGATTTTACCGACGGTCAAAAGGAGGGGCTTGCTAATCTCGGAATAACTCCCGATGAGGACGGCAACGTAATAATATTCCGAAGAATATCCGGCGACGGAAGAAACATTGCGAAAATTAACGATGCCGCCGTTTCGGTAACAGCGCTTAAAGAGGTTGCTTTACTGCTTGTAAGTATTCACGGTCAGCATGACGGTTCAAAAATTCTTGAGCCGCAAAGCCATATAGTTTATCTTGACGAATATTGCGGTATCGAACAGCAGCTTGAGAATTATCGCAAGAAGTATGAATCTGTCAAAAAGCTGAGGAATAAACTTGATAGTTTAACTGAAATTAAAAATCAAAAGGATGAGCTTGAATCAGCACTTAAATTTAAAATAGGCGAGCTTGAAAATGCAAATATAAATATCGGTGAGTATGAAAAATTAAAAAGTGCTCGGACATCAGCTCAAAACAGCGCTGTTATTTCAAAAGCGCTGTATTTAACCGATAATGTTTTAGCTCAGGATGAAAATTGTGTATTGAATGGAGTATCATCTGCTGTTGCAGAGTTGGAAAAGATACTGGACATTTTTCCGTCTGTCTCAAAGTCCCTTGATATTTTGAAAAATGTTAAAGCGCAAATCGAAGAAGCCGCGTTTGCTGTCGGCGAGCTTGTTTTAGATCATGAGGAAAGTGAATATTCGCCTGAATATATTGAAAGCAGGTTGTACACCATTGAGAATATAATAAGAAAGTATTTTAGCGAGGAAAACGCCGCTCACATGCTGAAGCAGTATAAAGCTGAACTCGATTCACTTGCCGATAATGAGTTTGAACTTGAAAGAGCGGCTTCGGAATATAAAAAATCACTTTCGGAACTGGAGGAGTGCGCTCAAACATTGTCACAACTGCGCTCAAGCGGTGCAAATAAACTTTCCGAGAATATTTGTGCGCAGCTTAAAGAGCTGGATATGCCAAACGTTAAGTTTGAAGTGAGCATAACACGCAGTAAAAATATGCGCGGCGGCAATAAATATAGCGTCAACGGATATGACAGAGTCGAATTTTTAATATCGGCAAATACTGGTCTAAAGCCTCGACCTATTTCAAAAATTGCATCCGGCGGAGAGCTTTCGCGTATAATGCTGTGTCTTAAAAGTACGCTGAACAATGCAAAGACAGATTGCTCAACTGTTATATATGATGAAATCGACAGTGGTGTTTCGGGAAGCACCGCACAGAAAATAGGATATAAGCTGAAGAACTTTTCCAAAGACAAGCAAGTGTTTTGTATAACGCACCTTGCACAGATTGCGGCTATGGCTGACCATCATTACAGAGTCCAAAAAAAAACAGAAGGATTAAATACGCGTTCTGATATACAGCTTTTGTCTGAAGACGAGAGGCGGGCAGAAATTGCGCGAATTATGGGCGGCATTGATATAACTGATCAGCTTTTGAAAACAGCTGATGAACTGATAAAAAGCGCAAAATAATCAGATAAATATAAATTGTCTTTTTGTAAAAAAATATTGACTTATATTACGGCTATATGCTATAATTATTCTCGGCCGCATATGTCGGGTTATAAAAACGTAAAGTTACCCGCCGTAGCGAGTTTTCTTAAAGAAAGTGAGGTGCTTTGTAATGTACGCAATTATTGAAACAGGCGGTAAGCAGTACAAGGTGCAGGACGGTGACGTCATTTTTATTGAAAAAATCAATGCAGAAAACGATTCTAAATTCGTTTTCGACAAGGTTGTTGCAGTCGGTGCCGATGACGGTATCAAAGTCGGTGCTCCTTATGTAGACGGTGCAACTGTAGAAGCAAACGTTGTCAAAACCGGCAAAGCAAAGAAAATCATCGTTTACAAAATGAAACCTAAAAAGAATTACAGAAGAAAGCAGGGTCACAGACAGCCCTATACAAAGGTACAGATCACTGCTATCAACTCGTAAGATAGATGACTCAACTTACATTTTTCAAAGACAACGGTCATTATCTCGGCTTTTGCTGCAGGGGTCATTCAGGCTATGCAGCTGCCGGTGAGGATATCGTATGTGCGGCGGTTTCTGCCGCTGTTCAGCTTTCCGCTGAATTTCTTACAAGATTTTGTAAGGATGATACAGAGCTTGTTGTCAATGAAAACAGCGCCGAAATAATTTTACGCTGTCGGGTGCCGCTTAAAGATGCTGATAAGCAGCTGGCAGTGCTTGCCGGTTTTGCTGATAGTATGGCGCAGCAGTATCCGGATTATTTTAATTATGAATTTACGGAGGTGTAGACAATGATTAAGTTTAATATTCAATTCTTTGCACATAAAAAAGGAATGGGTTCTACCAAGAACGGAAGAGACTCAGAGTCAAAGCGTCTTGGTGTTAAAAGAGCAGACGGTCAGTTTGTTCTTGCGGGAAATATTCTTGTTACACAAAGGGGAACAAAGATACATCCCGGCACTAATGTGGGTCGTGGCTCAAATGACTCGCTTTTTGCGCTGGTTGACGGTAAAGTCAAATTTGAGCGCATGGGCAAAGACAGAAAGAAAGTTTCAGTTTATTCAGTAGAACAGTAATTAATCAGCCCCGGATGTTTCCGGGGCTTTTTTATAGGAGTATTAAATTGTTTATAGATATCGCTAAAATTTATATTAAAGCAGGGGACGGCGGCGACGGTGCGGTCGCTTTTCATCGTGAAAAATATGTAGCGGCGGGCGGACCGGACGGCGGCGACGGAGGAAAAGGCGGAAGTATTGTTTTTGTCTCGGACAGCAACATGAATACGCTTATGGACTTTAGATATAAGCGTAAATATGTCGCAGCAAACGGTGAAAACGGCGGTAAAAACAACTGCTCCGGTGCAAATGCGCCGGATCTTATAATAAAGGTCCCACGCGGAACACTCATAAAAGACGCAGCAACAGGGTTAATTATAAAAGATATGTCTGATGGGGAGCGTTTTGTTGCTGCAAAAGGCGGAAGCGGCGGCTGGGGTAATCAGCACTTTGCTACTCCTACACGGCAGATTCCTCGTTTTTCAAAGCCCGGTTTACCTGGTGAAGAGCGCGAAATTCAGCTGGAACTCAAACTGATTGCCGATGTCGGGTTAGTAGGATTCCCGAATGTAGGCAAATCAACCTTTTTATCTGTTGTATCCTCTGCCAAGCCTAAAATCGCGAATTATCATTTTACCACGCTTGTTCCTAATCTTGGTGTTGTCCAAGCTTTCGAAGATAAAAGTTTTGTTCTTGCCGATATTCCGGGACTTATAGAAGGTGCCGCCGACGGTGTTGGACTCGGCACGTCTTTTTTGCGCCATGTAGACAGATGCAGATTGCTTATTCATATGGTAGACATATCAGGAAGTGAGGGCAGAGACCCGATAGAGGATTTTGACGCAATTAATAAAGAACTGCAAAAATATTCCTCACGTTTGTCGGGACTTATGCAAGTAGTTGTCGGTAATAAAGCCGATATAGTGAGTGATGAAACAATTATTTCAAGATTTAAAGCTTACGTGGAAGATAAGGGATATTCGTTTTATTTGATTTCCGCCGCATCAAAGCAGGGGATTGCTGATGTAATCGCTAAAGTTGTCAAAGAACTTGACACATTGCCTGACACTCTTGTATATGAACCTGAAATAGAAGCGGAAGTAATTCAGGAGCAAGACAAATCCTCGAGAGAATTCAGTGTTTATGTACATGACGGTATCTACTATGTAGAAGCTCAGTGGCTGGCTAAACTTATGTCAAAAATAAACTATAACGATTATGAGGCAATGAATTATTTTCAGCGTGTTTTGCGTACAAGCGGTATTATTGACAAGCTTGAGGAAATGGGAATAGAAGAAGGCGATACTGTCAGTATTTATGATTTTGAGTTTGATTTTGTAAAATAATGAAACTTAAAATCGGTGATTTAATAATAATCTCGGCCATACTTTTAGCTGCAATGATAATGATTGTTCCTAAAAAAAGCAGCGGTGACCTGTAACGGAAAAGAAGTTGCCGTGTTTGACCTTGATAAAAATACAGAATATATATTTCACGGTTTATTTGATAACAAGCTTGTTATTGAAAACGGATACGCTTTTATATCAGAATCAAATTGCCCTGATAAGGTTTGTGTTCACAGCAAAAAAATATCAAAGTCCGGAGAAACAATTTGCTGTTTACCAAATAAAGTGCTGCTTTCCGTTGTGTCCAAAAAGCATGAAACGGATGTGATATCAAAATGACAGAGAAGATTGCCAAATGCGGTGTTTTTTCGGCTGTTGCGATAGTCGTCTCATCACTGGAAAGGCTTATACCTTTACAAGCGTTAGTGCCGCTTCCCGGCATAAAACTCGGACTTTCGAATTGCATTATTTTATTTGTGCTTTTAAAATATGGTTTTTTTAGCGCATTTTCCGTTTTACTGATAAAAAGTTCAGTCACGGCAGTATTCTTTTCCGGCATAACATCGCTTGTGTTTTCTCTTTCCGGCGGTTTTTTGGCTCTTTGCGGTATGAGCTTGTTAATCAAGTTTAACAAAATATTTTCGCTTTACGGAATCAGCGTTTTCGGTGCGGCGCTTCATAATATAGGCCAAATTGCAGCAGCAGCCGTTATGCTCGGCAGTAAATATATATTTGAATATCTGCCGGTAATGCTTTTTATATCGATTTTTACAGGGCTTTTAACCGGAGGTATATCTAATATGATTAGTAGACGTCTAATGGGTTACAGGGGTTAAAATGGATTTATTTTCAAAATATTACGATAAATTTGTCGGTGCAGATTATGATCTGATTTCAAAGTTTATTGATAAAGCTGTAAAGCAATATAAAAATGATTCACAGCTAATATGCGACCTTGGCTGCGGGACTGCGTGTATTATATCTCGTCTTGCAAAACTGGGCTACGATATGATTGGGATTGATGAAAGTGAAAATATGCTTATGCAGGCCAGGGAAAAATTATCTTCACTCGGAATAGACAGCGTTTTGCTGTTGAATCAAAATATAACCAATTTCGAGTTGTACGGCACCGTAGATGTAATCTATTCAACATTGGATACGCTGAACTATATATTGTATAAGAAAGAGCTGCGCGGACTTTTCTATCTTGTAAAAAATTATCTTAATTACGGCGGACTTTTCATTTTTGATATTAATTCTGAATATAAATTTAAGAGCACTTTAGCCGACGGAAAATTTATTTATGATTTTGATGACATTTTCTGTTGCTGGCAATCTGACTACGAACAGAAAAGCGGTAAGTGTTTTCATGAACTAACATATTTTGAAAGAAATAAGGATGGTAATTTTGAACGATTTGACAGCTTTCAGGAACAGCGTTTTTACAGTAATGAATATATCCAAAATATTGCAAAGGAGTATTCTTTCGAAATCCTTCAAATCTGCGATAACTATACCTCAAAAGTTGTTACGGAGCATACCGAAAGAATTACTTATGTAATGAAAATAAATAAATAGAATTTTAAAAAAACTATTGACTTTGATATGCTTTTATAGTAAACTAATCACGTTGCCGTTATAAATGGCCCGGTAGTTCAGTTGGTTAGAACGCTAGCCTGTCACGCTAGAGGTCGACGGTTCGAACCCGTTCCGGGTCGCCAATTTTTGCCTCTGTAGCTCAGTCGGTAGAGCAGGGGACTGAAAATCCCCGTGTCGGTGGTTCGATTCCGCCCGGAGGCACCACCGAGACAAAAACATTTGCTTGTTTTTGTCTTTTTTATACGGTGCCATAGCCAAGTGGTAAGGCCAAGGTCTGCAAAACCTTTATTCCCCGGTTCAAATCCGGGTGGCACCTCCATAATTGTTCCGAAATGCGGAACAATTATTTAAAGCTCTTGAAAATAATCAAGAGCTTTTTTGTTTTCCTCTATATTGCTTTTACGAGCAAAGTGCGATATAATATTATAAATAAATTTACGGAGTCTTGCATGGATAGAATTTTACGAATTACTGAAAAAAACGGTGCTTTTCGTGCATTTGTTGCCGAAACAACGGTCATTGTAAATCATGCCGCCGCAATTCATGGTTTATCTCCTGTTGCGGCGGCTGCAATGGGCAGAACGTTAACAGCTGCGTCAATTATGGGACTGGATCTCAAAAATCAATCGGAGACGATATCTATACAAATAGACGGAGACGGACCTATCGGTGCGGTTGTAACGGTTGCAGACTGCTGCGGCAACGTGCGCGGATATATAGAAAACCCCATTGTTGATCTTCCGCTCAAAAACGGAAAATTAGACGTTTCAAAGGCGGTGGGCTGCGGACACTTAACAGTTGTGCGCAGTTTGCACATGAAAGCGCCTTATATCGGCAGAGTTGAACTTCAAACAGGCGAAATTGCCGAGGATATCGCATACTATTTTATGAATTCACAGCAAACTCCCTCGGTTGTGGCTTTGGGTGTGCTCGTTGATGTTGATTATAGCATAAAAGCTGCGGGAGGGTATATAATTCAGCTGCTCCCGGGTGCGGACGATGAAATAATATCCAAGCTGGAGGCAAATGTATATACGCTTCAGAGCGTTACTGAAATGCTTTCGCAGGGGATGGACGTTGAGCGTATGGCTTATGAGCTTTTGCTCGGTTTTGACTTTGATATACACGAAATTATTACCCCCAAATATAAGTGTAATTGCAGTAAAGAAAGAATGGGAAAAGCTCTTATATCACTCGGTCGGGACGAGCTTGAAAAAATCATTGAGGAAGATGGGAAAGCTGAACTTTGCTGTCATTTTTGCAAGAAAAAATATATGTTTGATAAAACGCAGCTTGAAACACTGCTTATATCCGCGAAGGGAAAGTAATATGAAAAAAATTCTTAAACTCAGTCTCTCACTGATAGGTAACCAGTTCTTAGCATCAATCGGCGGGGCAATGTGTATACTGTTTGCGTATTTTCTTGCGGGTGACACCATTATGGCTCATGTTATCTTTTTGCTGTTCGCTTATCCGTTTTTTATATATATTGAATACCGTTGCGCATTTTACCACGGCTTTCATGACAGTAACCGGCGCAATGCCCCTAACAGCAAAAGCTTTTTGTTCAAGGGTGCGCTTGCAGGACTTATTTCTGCTGTTCCTATGTTGATTCTCATTATTGTGTATGTCGCATGTTACGATAATGTAATTATATCTCAAAGCGCAAAATTGTACGCTCGTGCAATAGCTATGTACTATAACTGGCCGATGTGCAATATATTTCCAAATCATACACTTGAAGTGCTGCTTTCTTCGCTTGTGGGACTTATTGTATTTCCTATGATTGGCTATATTGCGGGATATAAAAATTTTGTTATCAGCGATAAAATCTATAAAGCTCTAAAAATTAAACCGTCTAAATAAAACCTAAATAATTTTTCTATGCCGTGAATATTGTTTATTGGGTGATATACTTGAATAAAACATTTACGGCTTTGAAAATAACTTTACTTTTATCCATATGTATTGTAATATGCACAGTTTTGTATATAGGCGGTTTTACAGATAAGCCTGTGTTTTCTGTTGGTAAGCAGAAAATAATAATAGACGCGGGGCACGGTCTGCCGGACGGTGGGGCTGTTGCGGCGGATGGTACAATTGAATCTGATCTCAATCTTGCAATTGCAAAGCTCGTTTATGAAAAACTGAACGCCGTCGGATTTGATTGCCTAATGATGCGGTCTGATGAAAACAGCATTTTTACAGACGGAAATACCATACATGCAAAAAAAGTATCCGATATAAAAAGACGAGTTGAAATAGCAAGAAACAATTCTGATGCGTTTATTATAAGCATACATATGAATACCTATACCACATCTGACGTTCACGGCGCTCAGGTTTTTTATAAATCTGGCAGTGATATTTCCAAAAATATTGCCATGGAAATTCAAAACATAATTAATCTGAAATATCAGCCTGAAAATACTAAAGTATCGAAACCTATACCTGCCAACGTATATTTATTTAGTCACATTGACAATAATTGTGTTCTTGCCGAATGCGGTTTTCTCACCAACAGCGACGATCTTGCAAAGCTGAAAGACCCGGAATTCCAAAACGGTATAGCAAAAGCCATTGCAGAAGTAATAACATATAAATTATCCGGAAGTGATACAAATGCCTAATAAATCAAAAACAGTTTTTGTCTGTTCAAACTGCGGTAACGAAAGCCCTAAATGGATGGGAAAGTGCTATGCCTGCGGTGAATGGAATACATACGAGGAGCAGACTGTTATAGCCTCCGGCGGCAAGCCTGCATCATCCGATTCTTTGACCACGAATATTAAGCCTGTACCTATAACATCGGTAGACATATCTGCGGAAATACGATTTTCTACAGGTATGAGGGAGCTTGACCGTGTGCTCGGCGGCGGTGTGGTTCTCGGTTCGCTTATTCTTGTCGGAGGAGACCCGGGAATAGGTAAATCTACTCTTTTACTGCAAATTTGCAATAGTTTTTGCAAGGAGAAAACTTGCTATTATGTTTCCGGAGAAGAGTCTAAAAGTCAAATAAAACTTCGCGCGGACAGGCTCGGAGTCAAAAGTGATAATCTTATGCTGCTGTCTGAGACAAATATTGAAAGTATAGTAAATCTCTGCACATCGTCTCCGCCGGATATTCTTATTGTAGACTCTATACAGACAATGTTTTGCAGCTCGGTCAGCTCAGGTGCTGGAAGCGTTTCGCAGATTAAAGAGGCAACGGCTCATCTTATGCGTCTTGCCAAGGAAAACGGAATTACCGTATTTGTTATCGGTCATGTTACAAAGGAGGGCTCGCTTGCCGGTCCCAAGGTGCTTGAGCATATGGTGGATACGGTACTATATTTTGAGGGCGATAAAAGTCTCAGCTTTCGTGTTCTGAGAAGTATCAAAAATCGGTTTGGTTCTACAAATGAAATTGCGGTTTTTGACATGCAGTCAACAGGTCTTGCTGAAATCGATAATCCGTCAAAAATGTTTTTAGACGGAAGACCGGAAAATGTTCCGGGTACCTGTGTAACCTGCGTTATGGAGGGTACGCGCGCAATTTTGGCGGAAGTTCAGGCACTGGTTACCAAAACAAGCTATCCTGCGCCGAGAAGAATGGCTTCAGGCGTGGATTACAACCGCATGTCCCTTTTGCTTGCCGTTTTGGAAAAAAGGGCAAATTACTCTCTGTTTTCAATGGATGCATATGTTAATGTAGTCGGAGGCTTTAGACTTACAGACAACAGCGCAGACCTTGCAATAACACTTGCCACAGCGTCTGCGCTTGCCGATTTTGAAATGCCGTCTGATTTTATTGCTGTAGGGGAAGTTGGGCTGTCGGGGGAAATTCGCGCCGTATCGTATATCGAACAGCGTATAAGCGAAGCACAGCGACTCGGATTTAAACATATTATGATACCCTCCCGCAATAAGCTGTCAAAGAATTTTAACGGTATAGATGTTATCCGTGTATCATCACTTAGTCAGGCGGTTTATAAAACAAAAGGGTTAATCGAAAGCGGCAAAAATGACTCCTAACTTACCTGAATCTCCCGTTAAGGCAGTGCTTGCAGATCGCAATATATCAAACGGAGCGCTGAATAAGCTGAAAGAATACGGAATACAGGTGTTTTTTTCAATGAAACTGCCTGACATCACCGACAGCACTGCCACGCATCCGGATATGCAGTTTGTGCCGATAGGGGAGAAAAAGGCACTTGTTTGCAGTGACGCTTATATTAAATACAAAGAGTTTTTACCTGATTACCTACTGCTGCCTGTATACGGTATTCATTCACCATATCCGAACGACTGTTTGCTTAATATAACGGTTATGCAAAAAAAATGCTTTTCGACAAGATATCAGCAGGAAAAGCTTCAGCTCTGCGAATTTGATTGTATCACGGTAAATCAGGGCTATACAAAATGCAATATTTGTATACTTAATGAAAACGCATTGATTACTTCAGACCGTTCTATATCAACAGCAGCAGCCCAAAGCGGTATAAGAACTTACATTTTACCCGATGATGAAATAGGGCTTGCAGGCTATGACCACGGCTTTTGGGGCGGCACCTGTGGACTGATTGACAAAGACAAGTTGTTTTTTAACGGCGATATATCAAAGCTTGAGTGTTTTGAAAATCTTATTAACGTCCTTGAAAAAGAAAAAATCGAGCCGATATATCACACAAATTCAGGGCTTTGCGATATTGGCTCGATAATTCCTTTGTATTAATTTTATGTTTCGGAGCTAAATCTGTTGCTTTTAGCGTGTCTTTTAACAGCATATAATATAGGACAAATTATTGCCGAATAAATTACGGCGGACAATATTCCGCTTACAAATCTAAATATAGTAGTAATAAGCACTATACCGTGAGGATAATGATAAACAAGGCTGTCTATGTACATTACACCTGTGTTGACAAATGTAACTGCAATTGAGCTTATAATCATGCTTATGGTTAGTAAAACAGGATTTATGGATTTTTTAAAAGCAATAAACAACAATCCTATCACTAACGCGCGCACGCCTGAGGGAATTATCCATAAAACGGTTGTTGCAGTTAATCCGTAAGTAAAAAGCTGACCGATAAATGCGCCTGCCATACCGACGATAGCGCCGTCTGCAATTCCGTACAGCAGCGTGCACAGTATAATGGGGAGACCTCCAAATGTTATTTTGATATCATTTCCGATTTTAATGGAAATGATATCAAAAACGACGACAAGCGCAATAAGAACTGCATCTGTGCACAGGCGTTGCGCAGTAAAACGGGAATTGAATTTTGTTTTTGAGTTTAAAAAGTCAGACATAATAAAACCTCCTTAAAATTTCTGCTGAAATTTATAAGGAGGTTAAATTCTTTATAAAGTTCAACAGCGGGATGCGAAACACACACCGCAAGATAAGCTTTTCGTTTCTGCGGCAACTCCCCGTCCGCAGAACACTTTACGCGTGTATTTCTACTCTGTGCATACGATTATAAACCTGTTGATTTACTTTGTCAACTGTTTTTTTCGTTCCATAGATGAATATACCCCTTTTTTTGTAAGTCCCTTGCAAGCATTATCAGTATCGGCATTATAAACATACCGAGTATTCCCAAAAGCTTCAGACCGACATATATGGCAATTAACGTAACAATTGGATGCAAACCGATATTTTCACCTATAATTTTAGGCTCTATTATTTGCCTGACAATGGTGATTACAGCATAAATTGATAATAGAATCAATCCTTTTGTAATATTTCCACCTATAAAGCATATGATCGCCCATGGTATCATGACCGTTCCGACTCCGAGCACCGGCAGGATATCCACCACAGCGATTATTAGTGCGATTGAAGCGGCGGGTTTTATATCAAATATTATAAAAAACAGTGTTAATTCTAAAAAAGTAATAAGCATAAGTGCTGCATAGGATTTTACATAATTTTTAAATATCCCTGCTGTACTTCGTTTGGTTTCAAAAATCAGTTGTCTGTTATTTTCGCTGAATTGCATCAATATAAATGTTTTGATTTCACAAAATGAAACAGATATGAAAATAGACGATACAAAGGTGATAATAAGAGTCATCAGCGCATACGGAATAGTAGCTACAAATCCGGAGAATGAGCGTAATGCAACGCTTCCGAAACTTCCGCTGAACAACGTGATTATATCAATATTTTTTAAATATTCAAATAACCTGAGCGTTAGTTGTTCAAATGGAGTTATCAGATCATAGTCATTTTTTATTCTTAGATTGTCAAAATATGCAGTAATTTGCTCAATGATTTTCGGCATATCTTCATACATCTGTTTTAGCTTTGAAATAACCGTTACCGACATTAAAGCGAAAGCTCCGATAAGTAAAAATAAGAGAAATGTTATACATACCACAGAACAAATGCTTCTTTTTATCTTCAACTTAGATGTTAAAAATTTAATTGCAGGCTCAGCTAGGTAACTGACTGCGAGAGCAATAATAAACGGTAAAAATACGGGAAATGCATAACGCAGAATAATATATATGACAAATAAAATTATCATAATATATACAATATTGATGATAAAACTTATCTTTTTGCTATTTGAATTATTAGTCATACATAAAAATCCCCGTTTTTAATTCTTTTTCTTGGTTTTGACTTGAAAAATAAGTGCCAATATGATATTATGTACATCGTGCAGATACACTTGTTTTTCTTGCGAATACACAGGCGGTGCTTAAATGGACGAAAAATACTATATTATAAATAAAAATGCGCTACCTTCCGTATATGAAAAAGTCGTTATGGTTAAAAAGCTTTTATATACGGGAAAATGTAAAACAGTCAATGAAGCCGCAAAAGAAGCAGGTATTTCGCGAAGCGCCTTTTACAAGTATAAAGATGACGTCTCCGTATATGTAGACAGCAGCGAAGCACATATACTGTCACTTAATCTTATACTGAGCGATCAAAAGGGATTGCTTTCCAGCCTATTAACATTATTATCAAATTACGGCGCAAGTATTCTTACTATAAATCAAAATATTCCGTTTGATGATATTGCGCCCGTTACCGTGTCGCTGACAACACGGGAGCTCACTTGTACGCCGGACGAGCTTGTTGAAATAATTTCAAAGGTTAGCGGAATACTTAAGGTTGAGGTAATAGGAAAAAACTGAAAGGAACAAATTAATGAAAATTGCAGTATTAGGCTACGGTGTTGTCGGAAGCGGCGTTGTAGAGCTTATGCATAAAAATCCCGAAAGTATTAATGCCAAAGCAGGTACGGATATCGAAATTAAATATATACTTGATATAAGAGATTTTAATGACAGTCCGTTTAAGCATTTGTTTATCAAGGACTTTAACATTATATTGAATGACCCTGAAATTGACGTTGTAGTCGAAGTAATCGGAGGGCTGAATCCGGCTTATCGGTTTGTAAAAGATTCTCTGCTTGCGGGTAAAAGCGTGGTTACATCCAACAAGGAGCTTGTATCTGTGTACGGTGACGAGCTTTTACAGATAGCTAAAGACAATAATAAAAACTTCTTGTTTGAAGCATCCGTCGGAGGAGGCATACCGATTATCAGACCGATAAATCAATGTCTTGCTGCAAATGAAATCGAATCTATCTCTGGCATTCTTAACGGAACTACTAATTTTATCCTTACAAAAATGGTTAAAGAAAACTATTCCTTTGAAGATGCGCTGAAAAATGCTCAACAACTCGGTTACGCTGAGGCAAATCCGGCTGCAGATATAGAAGGGATCGACTCATGCCGTAAAATTGCTATTTTGGCGTCGCTTGCCTACGGTGAGCACGTAAATCCCGATAAGGTTTATACCGAGGGAATTACAGAAATAAAGCTTGAAGATATACGTTATGCGGATAAAATGGGATACTCAGTTAAGCTGCTTGGCACGATACGCAAAAATGATGACAATACATTGTTTATAATGGTTGCTCCCTTTCTTGTGGAAAAATCCATTCCTCTTTCGGGCGTTGAAGATGTATATAATGCAATACTTGTGGAAGGCGACGCAGTGGGAATTTCACTGTTTTACGGCAGGGGAGCAGGCAAGCTCCCAACAGCGTCTGCTGTTGTAGCTGACGTTATAGACTGCGCAAAACATATCAAGGCGCGCAAATATCTTTACTGGAAATCATCTGACGGCAGCTTTATTCAGGATTATAAAAAGATGCTCTGCAAACGATATGTCAGATTTATCAGCGGTATTACACGTGCGGATATCCAAGAAGCATTTACAGTTTTAGAATGTACGCAAGAGGCCGACAGTCTTGTTTTCATAACAGGAGATTTGAATGAATATGATTTTGATAAAGCGTTGGCAAAGCTTGAGACTAAATGTTCTTGTAAAGCGGCAGCCGTTATACGGGTATTCAGTATATAAAAGAGTTTATATAAGAAATTGGTGAGGAAAAATGGGATTAATTGTTCAAAAATTCGGCGGTTCATCGGTAGCTAATGCCGAATGCATCAGAAATGTTGCAGATATTGTAACTACCACTTATAAGGCCGGAAACGATGTTGTGGTTGTTGTTTCCGCACAGGGTGATACAACCGATGACCTTATTGCAAAAGCTCAGGAAATCAACCCCAAAAGCTCTAAAAGGGAAATGGATATGCTACTCTCAACAGGTGAGCAGATTTCTATGTCACTGCTTGCCATGGCTATTCAAGGACTTGGCTTTCCTGTAATTTCTCTAACCGGTTGGCAGGCGGGCGTTATGACAGACAGCGCATATAATGCTGCCAGAATCAAAAAGATAGAATCCGAACGTGTTGCAAGAGAGCTTGACAGACATAACATTGTAATTGTTGCGGGATTTCAGGGTATTAATAAATACGACGATATAACAACGCTCGGACGCGGCGGTTCGGATACAAGCGCCGTGGCGCTTGCAGCGGCTTTAAAAGCAGATGCATGTCAAATATATACCGATGTAGACGGTGTCTATTCTGCGGATCCGCGCAAGGTAAAGGATGCAGTGCTTCGCAGTGAAATATCATATGATGAGATGCTGGAGCTTGCTTCCTGCGGTGCGCAGGTTCTGCATAACAGAAGTGTTGAAATGGCTAAAAAATATAATGTTAAATTGGAGGTTCTCTCCAGCTTTAGCAGGAAGCCGGGTACAGAGGTTAAAGGAGGAATATTTGTGGAAAAAATGTTAGTCAGCAGCGTAGCAAAAGACTGCGACGTTGCAAGAATTTCTGTTATAGGTGTAAACAATGAGCCGGGTATTGCATTTCATATGTTTTCGCTTCTTGCTAAAAAGGGCGTAAATGTTGATATTATTTTACAATCCGTCGGACGAGACTCTAAAAAAGATATTTCATTTACAACAACTCTCTCATCACTCGAAACAGCTCTTGAGGTAATAAATGAAAACAAAGAAATGTTCGGTGCATCAGAGGTAATATCTGACACATCGATAGCAAAAGTATCGATAGTAGGCGCCGGCATGATAAACAATACCGGTGTTGCTGCAAAGATGTTTGAAGCACTGTATGACGCACATATAAATATACAGATGATTTCTACAAGTGAAATCAGAATTTCCGTGCTTATCGACAAAGATCTTGCAGATATAGCAGTCAATACAATCCACTCTAAATTTATAAATAAATAAATGATAAAAATAGTCGCATTGCGGCTATTTTTTCACGGTATACGAAAATTTGGCTGACATATATATTATCAAGGGTGATTATATGTTTGAACTATTCAGCAGTCTCTTTGATAATTTTATGTTTTTGATATTATATATATCAAACGGCGCATCTTTTCCGAAACCGCTTACTCCGAGTGAAGAGCAATATTACATTGAAAAGCTTGCTCAGGGTGACAAAGCAGCCAGAGACATTCTTATTGAGCGGAATTTGCGTCTGGTCGCGCACGTTATCAAAAAATATTATGCAAACAGCTCTGACCAGGAGGATTTAATTTCAATAGGTACAATAGGTCTTATAAAAGGCATTACGTCATACAAGCCGGTAAAAAAAACCAAGCTTGCAACATACGCCGCTAAATGTATTGAAAATGAGATTTTAATGTTTTTCCGTTCGCAGCGTAAAACGCAAAATGAGACTTTTATAAGCGATCCGATTGACGTTGACGATGACGGAAATTCGCTGACATATATGGACATTGTATGTCAGGAAGATGATATCGCCGACTGCATTGACCTCAAAATAAACACAAAACGTCTGTATTCATACATCAAGGATCTGCCGGAACGAGAAAAAATGATAATAACCATGCGTTACGGTCTTTATAATACAAAAAGCCTTACACAAAAAGAAGTTGCAAAAAAAATGCGAATTTCGCGTAGCTATGTTTCACGTATAGAAAAGAAGGCACTTGATAAACTAAAATATAAATTTGACGGGAAAGATCAACAGTAAAATGATAGATATTCGAAAAATAAATGACGTAAAAATCGCAGATAAATTAGCAAATGAATTTCAGCTGAAGCTTGGTTCTGACGATTTTCTGCTCGGCGCTTTTTCACACGATGACGTAATTGGATTTATACAATATGAAATCTGCGGGGATAAGCTGAAAATTAAATTTATTTCTTGCATTTCAGACGATTTTGCGTTAGCCGACGGACTAATTAAAGCTCTGCTTTTTAAATGTGATGTTTCGATAGTCAGAGTCGTCACACTGCCTTGTAAATATGAGCAGACAGCAAAGTCTTTGGGTTTCACTTTAAATAATGGTGTGTTTGTGCTGAAGCTATCTGAATACTCAAACCATTGTCATATGTAATGAAAGGAATAATAAATGTCTGAACTTCGTGATAAGAAACTGTTTCTGCTTGACATGGACGGAACAATATATCTCGGCAATGAGATTTTTGACGGTACGATTGATTTTTTAAACTGGGTCAAAGGAAACGGCGGCAGATACATGTTCTTAACAAACAATTCATCCAAAAGCGTGGATAAATACATAGAAAAGCTTGATAAAATGGGCATTGCTGCCCATAAAGAGGATTTTACTACCTCAGCGCAGGCAACGGGGCTGTATCTTCAAAAGCATAATAAAACAAATAAAATTTATGTATTTGGTACAAGATCTTTAAAGGAAGAGCTATCTTTGTACGGTCTTAATATAACCGATGAACTTGCGGATGATATCGACTGTCTTGTTATGGGCTTTGATACCGAGCTTACATTTCAAAAGCTGGAGGATGCTTCTATTTTATTGGGCAGGGGAGTAGACTACATTGCTACCAATCCGGACTGGGTGTGCCCTACGGAATACGGTTACGTACCTGATTGCGGTTCGGTGGCGCAAATGCTTTTTAATGCCACAAAACGCAAGCCTAAGTTTATAGGAAAACCGGAAGCTACAATGGTTGAGCTTGCTGTTGAAAAATCCGGTTTTACAAAGGAACAGTCTGTGCTTTTAGGAGATAGATTGTACACCGATATTGCGAGCGGTCATAACGCCGGCATAGATACAATGTTGATGCTAAGCGGTGAATCTACACTAAATGACTTAAAGGAATTTGATTTTTCTCCTACATTTATTTACAAAAATGTACGTGAGCTTTATAATTATCTAAGCAAAAAATGAAAAAATTATATATAATTGGCGGTACGATGGGCGTTGGAAAAACAACAGTTTGTAATATACTGAAAAAACGTCTTGATATGAGCGTAATGCTTGACGGCGATTGGTGCTGGGATATTAATCCGTTTATAGTAAACAGCTGTACGAAAAAATTAGTTTTGGATAATATCTGTTATATGCTGAACAATTTTATTGGCTGTAATGAAATTGAAAATATAATATTTTGTTGGGTTTTGCATAATCAGGAAATTATAGATACAATCTTATCACGTATCAATTTGTCTGATTGTGAAATTATAAATATTTCGCTTGTATGTGATCAAAAAAATCTGATAAAGCGTTTAGAAAAAGATATATTATCGGGAAAACGAAACAATGATATAATTGATCGAAGCGTTAACCGTCTTGCTTGTTATAGTTCTTTAAAAACACTAAAAATCGACACATCAAATATAAATGAATATCAAACAGCAGAAATAATTTCTACATTGTAAGTAAAAATAAAATCTGAGCTATAATATCAGGTTTTATTTTTTTGTCCCCTTAACTACACAAAATATTCATTTTGTGTAGTTGAACGATTAATGAAATTACCTCCCTATTATTGAAAAAAATAATTATACATGATAGAATATAATAAAATAAAAGCGTGGTGTATTATCTAAATGGCTTATGATGACGTTTCAAAACCCATAAAGGATTTTCTGTTTTATCTTGATGTGGTTACAGGTAAATCAAAAAATACTATTTACGAGTATTACCTTGATTTACGTTGTTATTTTCGTTTTATTAAAAGTATAAAATGCAAAACTGGTAAAAGCATAGACAGTATAGATATCACGGATGTCGATATTGAATTCTTAAAAAAAGTCACTTTGGAAGATACATATGAATATCTCTATTACATGAAAGAAAACCGCAAATGCAACAATCGTACGCTCAACCGCAGATGCTGCAGTATACGAGGCTTCTTTAAGTATATGTGCAATAAAACAGGTGCTTTGACAAGCAATCCTGTTGAGAATCTCGAGAGCAGCGCTCTACCCCATACCCTGCCCGTACACTTGTCATTAAGCGAATGTGAACAGCTTTTAAGTGCCGCGAAAGACGGCAGTAACAGCAAACGCGACTTTGCTATGATTACATTGTTTTTAAATTGCGGTATGCGCCTTGCAGAACTTATTTCTATAAATTTAAGTGATTTGGGCAACGACTATATAACTATTACCGGCAAAGGAAACAAACAGCGTAGCATTTACCTGAATAAAGCATGCAAAGACGCTGTTGACGATTATTTAAAAAACGAACGACCGTATAATAATCTTAAAGATGATGCAAGGCAGGCACTTTTTGTTAGTCGAAACGGAAACCGTATTACCCGCCGCCGCGTACAGCAGATAGTAGAAGAATGTCTGAAAAAAAGCGGTCTGGGTGACAAGCATTATTCAACTCATAAGCTGCGTCATACGGCGGCAACGCTCATGTACCGCTACGGTAATGTGGACATACGCGTACTTCAGGAAATTCTCGGTCACGAAAATCTTGGCACAACTCAAATTTACACTCATGTAGACAGTGAAAAAATCAAAAATGCTATAAACGCAAATCCTGTTTCCGATATAAAAATTAATAATTAAAGCAGACCAGTAAAAACGGTCTGCTTTTTATTATTCATCATATGCTTCATTTTTATCGGTGTCTTCAAGCCGCTCACCCGTGTTGGGATCGTATCCGTCTATCATATATCTCTTTATTAGCGGATACGTTGCAAAATTAATTATAAACCCACACAGGCTGAAATATATAAGCAGAACATAAACATAGCCAAATGTCGGAAAATAAAGTACTGCTATCAGCGTCAGAACTGCAATTAAAACAGTAACAAAAAGATTTCTGAAAAAGCCCACCCACGCAAATATAAATGCGTTTTTGATAAGCTGCTTAAAGGTCAGTCTAAATGTTATAAGCATAGGGAAAATATAATAATTCATAAATATAAAAATTGTTGCAGTAATAAACATAAGAGCCAGTGCAATTGTACGCACCATTGCAGAGCTGTTAAGCGATGTATACATGTAAAGATCAAATGTAATGATTGCTGCAACAACAATATCTATAATTCCAATAAGCATTGCTTTGCCGAAATTTTTCTTGAAGGTCTCCCAAAAGTCCGCCCATATAAAAGCGTGCTCTTCTCTTGCATAATTACGTAATATTTTTGTCATGCCGGCAATAGCAGGACCGATAGTTACAACAGGAATGCACGCAAGAACAAACAATAGATTTACTTTAATCAGACTCCAGAATTTTCTGAATAAAATATCAAAAAAAACTATAAATCGTGGTCTTTCATCTGGACCCTTGTCAATACCGCGACCTTCGCGCATATAGTCATTAAATATACCCATCAGCTGCTGTCTCCTTCTTATCTATTATATCACTGCATATGCTTTGCACGAGGATGACAGTTGGCATATACATTCATATATTTATTCTTTATAACCTTTGTATACACTTTTGTGGAGGAAATGGCGGTGTGGCCGAGCATGTCTTTTATTACATTAATATCAGCACCGTTTTCAAGTAGGTGTGTAGCAAAAGAATGCCGCAGAATTTTAGGCGTTATAACCGCGTTTATTTTAGTAAGTCTTGCATACTGTTTTATAAAATCCCTGTCTTGTCATTTGACTGCCCGTAGAATTAAGAAAGAGGATATCAGACCCACTTTTTCCATCAACCAGCTTGTCCCTTGATAAATTCAGATAACATCTTAATGCCTCCACCGCCATGGGATACAACGGTACAATGCGCTCCTTTGTGGAGCTGTTTTTAACATTCACATATCCAACGTCAAGATTGATGTCAAAAACAGTTATATTTAAAAGCTCACTGACCCTGATTCCCGTTGCGTATAAAAGTTCCAGCATGGCTTTGTCGCGCATTCCCAGAACAGTGGTTGTATCAGGAGACGAAAGAAGCGTGTCCACATCCTGAGAGGACATTATTTCCGGAAGCGAAGACGTACTTTTCTCGTTTTTAATGCCTGTAGTCGGATTAAACGTAATAACCTTTTTCATAATAAGATATTTAAAAAAGCAACGCATACTTGAAAGGTTTCTCGAAATCGTAGCGCAACTCTTTTTGTGTTTTTTAAGATAAGAAATATATTGCGAGATTATTTGCGCATCCACTTTATCGATTGCATATACGTTAATACTCTGGAGGAATATTATAAAATTTTTAATATCGCGTCTGTATGAGGAAAGAGTATTTTCAGACATCTTTTTTTTGGTTTTAAGATAGACACAAAAATCCTCAAACAGTTCAATCACTACAATTCCTCCTTTCAAATCAAGATTAAAGCAAGTCCCCTTGCGATATAAACATAATATAAGCATGAAAATAATGTAAGCGCAGCAAAAACCGAGAATTTAACTATATGCGGCTTAGAATAAATTCCGGGTGAAACATACCGCGTATTATTTTTAAAGACATTATACAGCGCAAGAGAAAGTCTCAGCGACGAAAAAGATACAAACACAAGCGACATTAGATTAATCAGATAAAACAGATAGAAACAAATTGCCGCTACAACGCATCCGCGAAAACCGTAAAAGCCTGTAAAAATGCCAAGAAACATACCGCAGCTTACGCCGCTGTATACAATAATAAAACAAATAAGAGGGGCTCCGATTACGGTATACCCCATTAAAAAGACAACTGTAAGAAGCAGTAGATTTTTAAGAATTAGAGACAAAACGTCATCAGTAATCAGGTTGCCTGCCATATCTGCGGATAAATCCATCTTACAGCTGTAAAAAGCACCAAACACCATTCCCAATATAAAGAAAAGTGAAAGTGCGGCTGCAACTTTAAATTCACACTCAAAAATAAAATTAACGGCTTTTTTAAACTTCAACATACACACCTCCGGTTAAACCCGGTAAATACTTATGTACAAGCCGTTGATATTATGATTAAAATATGTAAATCTTATCAAAAAATTATGTAAATCATATATTAGCCGCATTCAGACAACGCATTAATTTTACACTAATAAAAGCGGTTAATCAAGATGTTTTATTAAAATAACTCTTTTTTGTTAATAGTTTATAAAAGATTATGTAAACCGGCATGAAAAGATTATGTAAACCGGCTTCGCGGCTAATGCTTTAAGACAATATATTGAATAAAGTTATTTAAAAAAACAATATATGCCGAATAAAAAAGTCAATAGTTATTTTATAATTTTTAATTTTTATGCAAAATGCTATTTTTTAATGTTGGCACCTATGAGAGAACCTATAATACAGAATACCGCCGTAAAAATTATACCTACTATCCCCTGGCGCCCGAATGCTATGTCGTGTGCAATTATATTTGTAAGTATCAGCTTTAAAATAAACATTACCGCAAACGCTAACAGCGCACTCAGAATAGCTTTGGATTTTGTGTTTAATGTCAAAAGAACAGACATTAAAATTGACGTTATTGCGGAAACTATCATCATCATTACGCTTCCGGAGCTTTCCGGCAGTTTGCTGTTTAAAATAATCACGCTGCAAATCATCGTTAAAATCATCATTACAGCAATTGACGCCAAAATTACAGTAGCAATTTTCAGAGGCTTAAGCCACCAAGCTGACGGTTCGTTTTTTTCCATATATGAGCGCATAAAAATAACCCCCTTAGATACTATAAAGTATTCAAGGGGGTGTTAAATTATTCTGAAATGTACGTCGTATTATTTTTCTGCGTCACTTATTGCTGCTCTTTACTTATTATCGCCCATCTTTTGAACTTAAGCTTGGTCTTGTCGGCGCCCGTTTCGATAGTTACGGTGTCAATATCCTTTGTAGATATAACCTTGCCTACAATTCCGCTTTCGGTTACAACCATATCTCCTACCTCAAGGTTATTGCGCATCTGCTTAATTTCTTTCTCGCGCTTTTTCTGCGGACGGAACATGATAAGATACATTACCACCATCAAAATAATCATAAACAGCAATGTGCCGTATTGGGTAAAAAATTCAGCCATTTTATTTCCTCTCAAATCTGTTTTTAAATATTATATGTTATACACTTATAAAAATCAAGTGCTTTTATATCCTTTTACCGAGTTTTTCAATCATTTCGTCTTTGAAACTCTTGAAATTACCGTTGTCAAGGCTGTCTCTGATATTTTTCATTAAAGAATTATAAAAATATAAATTATGCAAAACGCAAAGCCTCATGCCCAGCATTTCTCCGGCTTTAAATAAATGTCTTATGTATGCTTTTGAAAAATTTTTGCAGGTCGGACATCCACACTTGGGGTCAAGAGGCGAATCGTCAAGCTCGTATTTTTTATTAAGCAGATTAAGTATTCCCACGCTGGTAAAAACATGTGAATGCCTTGCATTTCTTGCTGGCATCACACAGTCAAAAAAGTCAACTCCGCGAGATACAGCCTCTAAAATATTTACAGGAGTTCCTACTCCCATAAGATATCGAGGTTTATTTGACGGCATAAAGGGCTCGATCGCTTCAATCACCTTATACATTTCATCCACGGTTTCTCCTACCGCTAAGCCACCGATAGCATAACCGTCTAAATCAAGTGAGGCAATATCCTTCATGTGCTTCACGCGTAAATCCAGATATGTGCTTCCTTGATTTATTCCGAATAAAAGCTGGTTTTTGTTAATGGTATCTGGTAGTGAATTTAACCTTGTTATTTCCGTCTTGCAGCGCTCCAGCCAACGCGTTGTGCGTTCAATAGAATCGGCTGTGTAGCTGTATTCGGCGGGATTTTCAATACATTCATCAAAAGCCATTGCTATTGTCGAGCCGAGATTAGACTGAATCTTCATACTTTCTTCAGGACCCATAAATATTTTTCGTCCGTCGATATGGGAAGAAAAATGTACGCCTTCCTCTTTGATATTACGAAGTCCGGCAAGAGAAAACACCTGAAACCCGCCGCTGTCTGTAAGCACCGGACCGTCCCAACGTGACATTTCTCTTATGCCTTTAAGCCTCCTTACAACCTCATCACCGGGACGAAGATGCAGATGATATGTATTGGAAAGCATTACCTGGCAGCCTATCTGCTTTAAATCAATAGCCGATACCGCACCCTTAATCGCGGCCGCCGTCGCTACATTCATAAATACCGGTGTTTCAATTGTGCCGTGCACAGTATTAAGACGACCGCGCCGCGCGCTGCCCTCTTTTTTAATTAATTCAAACAATATTTTTTCCTCCATACTGATACTGCCGCTATACGATAAACATAGCATCCCCAAAGCTGAAAAATCTGTATTCTGAGGCAATCGCCTCACGATATGCCTTCATTATCATTTCACGACTTGAAAATGCACTTACAAGCATCATAAGTGTGCTTTGAGGTAAATGAAAATTGGTAATAAGAGCATCAACAACCTTGAATTCATATCCCGGATAAATAAAGATGTCTGTATCATCGCTGCGCGATATAAGATTAATATTTTTATCAAATGCACTTTCAACGGTGCGCACAGATGTCGTTCCAACACATATTACGCGTCTCCCCTGCTTCTTTGCCGCAATAATTTCCTCTTCTGTGTCTTCAGGTATAAAATAGTGCTCAGAATGCATGATATGCTTTGTTATGTCTTCTGTTTTTACTGGTCTGAAAGTACCGAGTCCGACGTGCAGTGTAACGTATTTTATAATAACGCCCTTCTCCTTAAGTCTATTTAGAAGCTCTTTCGTAAAATGCAGGCCTGCGGTAGGAGCAGCTGCCGAGCCCAAATGTTTTGCATAAACCGTCTGATACCTGTTTTTGTCTGAAAGCTTTTCCTTTATATAAGGCGGTATCGGCATATTTCCTATTTTATCCAGTATTTCATATATATTTTTTCCGTTATAATTAAACTTTATAATACGGTTTCCGTCTGCTGTCACACTTTCAACGGTTCCTACAAGTGATTGCCCGTATTCTATAACCTGACCTACATTAGCCTTTCTACCGGGCTTTACAAGTGCTTCCCACTCATTTTCGGCAACAGCTTTAAGCAAAAGCGTTTCTACAACCCCGCCGCTACACTGACGTTTACCGTAAATTCGCGCCGGGATGACCTTAGAATCATTAAGAATAAGAACATCACCGGCGCGAAGATAATCCGCTATGTCATAAAAATGCCTGTGCTCTATATTTCCGCTGTGTCTACCCATGACTAAAAGGCGTGAACTGTCTCGATGCTCAAGAGGTGTTTGAGCTATCAAGTGCTCAGGCAAATTGTAGTCAAAATCAGATAAATTCATATTTTCTTTCCTTTTTATTGACATAAAAAAAGTATAATGATATATTATTATAATACAGAAACAGATATATTTTCAATAGTTAAGGAGAAACAAAATGAAAAAATGCGATGTAGGAATTATAGGCGCCACCGGAATGGTCGGTCAGAGGTTTATAACTCTGCTCGAAAATCATCCCTGGTTTAATATTAAGGTACTTGCCGCATCATCCAGAAGTGCAGGTAAAAAATACTCAGAGGCTTTGGGCGGCAGATGGTGTATGGACAGCGCGCTTTCTGATAATTTAGCAAACATGTATGTATACGATGCTGACAGTGATAAAGAAAAAATTGCCGGTATGGTTTCATTTGTATTCTGCGCCGTCGATATGCCTAAGGATGAAATAAAAAAACTTGAAGAGGCATATGCTAAATTAGAATGTCCCGTAATTTCCAATAATTCCGCAAACAGAGGTACGCCGGACGTTCCTATGATTGTTCCGGAAATAAATCCGGAACATGCCAAAGTAATAGAGTTTCAGCGTAAAAGGCTCGGTACAAAGCGCGGTTTTATAGCGGTTAAATCAAATTGTTCGCTTCAAAGCTATGTTCCCGCCATGCATCCTCTTATGCAAAAATACGAGATTGACAGCGCTCTGGCATGTACATATCAAGCTATAAGCGGCGCCGGCAAAACATTTGAAAGATGGCCGGAAATGGTTGACAACGTAATTCCGTTTATTGGCGGTGAGGAAGAAAAAAGTGAGCAGGAACCTCTGAAAATATGGGGCAAAGTAACTGAAAACGGCATTGAAAATGCAGTTTCTCCCGTTATTACGGCACAGTGCCTGCGCGTCGCCGCCTCAAATGGGCATATGGCTGCGGTATTCATAAAGTTTAAGGATATAAAACCAACCAAGGAAGAAATACTCAATATCTGGAAGGAATATTCGGGCGTGCCGCAGAAGCTTAATCTACCCAGCGCACCTAAACAGTTTCTTCATTACTTTGAGGAGGATAACCGTCCGCAGACAAAGCTTGACCGTGATAATGAGCACGGAATGGCAATTAATATAGGTCGTCTGCGCGAAGACAAAATATTTGATTATAAATTTGTTTGTCTTTCACACAATACTCTGAGAGGTGCTGCCGGAGGCGCCGTACTGCTCGCTGAATTGCTGTACGCTCAGGGTTATATGGATTAATTTCAGGAGATGTTTCTATGAGTTCACCCGTTTTTACCGGTTCGGGAGTCGCACTTATAACACCGATGCAGGAGGACGGTTCTGTAAATTATAAAAAGCTCGGCGAGCTTATTGAATTTCAGATAAATAATTCCACAGACGCACTTATAATCTGCGGTACGACAGGCGAAAGCAAAACGCTTGAAAACGAGGAACACGAAAATGTAATTAAATATTCTGTCGAAGCAGCTTCAGGAAGAGTGCCGGTTATTGCCGGTACAGGTAGCAACGATACGGCATATTCCGTAAAGCTGTCAAAATATGCAAAAAAAGCCGGTGCTGACGCGTTACTGCTTGTTACGCCTTATTATAATAAAACTACGCAAAAAGGGCTTATCAGACACTTCGGAACTATCGCTGCTGCCACGGACCTCCCATGTATTTTATACAACGTTCCGTCCAGAACGGGAATGAATATAGAAACAGATACATATCAAAGGCTTTCTGAGATAGAAAACATTGTTGCCGTTAAAGAAGCTTCAGGTAATATATCTCAAATTGCTCGAATTGCACAATGCTGTGACCTTAACATTTACAGCGGAAACGACGATCAGATTGTACCCATAATGTCGCTCGGAGGTATAGGGGTTATATCTGTCTTGGCAAATATTTTACCGCGGGAGACTCATGCTATTTGCCGTTATATGCTTGACGGAGAATTTCAGCGTGCACGCCAAATGCAGCTTAAATATTTAAATTTTATAAATGCATTATTTTGCGAAGTAAACCCGATTCCTGTTAAAACCGCTTTGAATTTAATAGGAATGAATGTAGGTCCGTTACGGCTTCCGCTCTGCGAAATGAATGAACAAAATCTTCAAATGCTGAAGTCATGTATGAGTGAGCTTGAATTGATATAAAACAATATAAAAAATAAAGGATGTTAAAAATGACTGATATAATTTTATGCGGCTGTCAAGGTCATATGGGGAAAACCATTACAGAGCTTGTAAATGAGCGCAGCGATCTTAGAATAACCGCCGGCGTGGATTTAAAAAATGACCTTACCGCCGAATACCCTATTTACAGCGATATATCCGATGTAAGAGAACATGCTGATGTGATAGTGGATTTTTCACATCCGTCGCTTTTAAACGGTATCTTAAGCTTTGCAAAATCAAAAAATAAACCGACTGTTATAGCTACAACAGGTAATTCTGAAGAGGATATACAAAAAATAAAAATCGCGTCAGAAAATTGTCCGATATTTTTTTCCTACAATATGTCTTTAGGAATTAGTCTTATAACTGAACTTGCCGTTATGGCAAAAAAAATACTCGGAGACGGATTTGATATTGAAATTATTGAGAAACATCATAACAAAAAGATAGATGCTCCGAGCGGTACAGCTATAATGCTTGCCGATGCTATTAATAATGATGGTAAATATTCGTATATTTATGACAGACACCAACAAAAGCGTCCGCGTGATAAAAATGAAATTGGAATCAGCTCTGTAAGAGGCGGAAGCATCGTAGGAGAACACAGTGTTTTATTCGCAGGGATAGATGAGTTAATAGAAATAAAGCACACAGCTTATTCCAAAAAGATTTTTGCTGCCGGAGCTCTTAATGCAGCAAAATGGCTTACAAGACAACCTAATGGACTGTACAGTATGAAAGATATAGTATAAAAATAAGGTCTTACGAAAGTAAGGCCTTATTTTTTTCTCTCTATTCATATTTATCTATGAATATACATCCTTGTCATAATAGGTTCATCATTCCCTTGCACCATACATAAAAATTCCCAGCCATATCTTTCATAGAAACTTGTATGGTCAGTAATCAAATAGATTGGAGTTATCCCTTTGGATTTCATATCCTTTACAACTATATCAAGTAATTGTCCTGCTATTCCCTGACAACGATATTCTTTTTCGGTATATACTGCACATACATTGGGTGTAAGATCTTTCCTGTTATGAAAATCATTTTCGATTACTCCAAGCCCGCCTACAATGCGCTCTCTGTCCATGCAAAGATACCAACCATATTCTGTTTCATCATTAAGATAAGCTTCCATACATTTAAGATAAGATTCTTGCGGCACTTTCCACTTATCATGAAACCATGCGGCAGCTTCGTTTTTTAATTCTGGCTTTTGTCTTAAAGTCACATAGGTATATTTATTCATGCTTTGTCCCTTCGTCAACGATCGAGATGAGCAGGTTATGCCTGCCGTTGACCTCGTTTATACGACATATAAATGTTTTTTTATATAGATGAAAAAGTCAGTATTTAAAACGGTTTTCAAAATTTGAATATTTTAAGTAAATTAAATTCAAATACTATTTTTTATGTATTATTTCCGATGTATAAGAAAAATAACGCTAAATTCAAAACAAATTGAATTCAGCGCCACGATGGTGCCGGAAGCGGGGGTCGAACCCGCACCCTGTCGCCAGGACCGGATTTTGAGTCCGGCACGTCTGCCAATTCCATCATTCCGGCAAATATTAAACTGTGTTTTAACTACCCGGACGGTTACACGACCGGGTAGTTTTACAAAAACAATAATATTATACATTATATGGTCAAAAATATCAAGGGTGTTTTTAATTTATTTGCTCGTCTCAAGAAAAATTTTATACAGTTCTATCGGAAACGGCTTTTTAATTTTTAAAGCCTCCTGAACATCAAAATTTACAAGCTCACCCTTTTGTATACCACAAACCTTATTGCTGTAACCGTTAGCTATAAGCTCCACGGCATAATGACCTATTTTTGTTGCATTCACTCTATCATCAGCAGTAGGAGCGCCTCCGCGCTGTACATGACCGAGCACTGTAGCTCTTGTGATTATGCCGGTATCTTCCTCAATTCGCGCTGCAATTTCCTCACTGTTTCCTATTCCTTCGGCAACTATAACAATGAAATGAGTTTTTCCGGCCGCCTGAGAATCCTTTATTTTAGCAAGGATGTCCTCATACTTAAACTCTACTTCGGGAATAGCTACTGCCGTAGCGCCGGTGGAAATAGCCGAATAAAGCGCAATGTATCCGGCATGGCGTCCCATTACCTCAACAACCGAGCAGCGCTGATGTGATTCCATTGTATCTCTCAAACGGTCAACCATATCAATAACACAGTTTACAGCAGTATCAAAACCGATTGTATACTCGCTGATGCCAATATCATTGTCTATGGTTCCGGGTACTCCTATACACGGGATACCCATAGCCGAAAGATCTGCAGCTCCCCTGAAGGTTCCGTCACCGCCTATTGCGACAACACCGTCTATGCCGTTTTTTCTGCACATATCAACGGCTTTTTTTATTCCTGCTTCATATCTGAATTCATCACATCTGGCAGAGTACAGAAAAGTACCGCCCCTGTTTATAATTCTCGAAACACTTGTATAGCCGAGTTCTACAAAATCGCCTTCAATCAGTCCTTGATATCCCCTTTTTATTCCGACAACCTTTATACCCTTGGCAAGCGCGGTACGCGTAATAGCTCTTATAGCCGCGTTCATTCCGGGAGCATCACCGCCGCTTGTAAGAACGCCTATCTTTTTAATATTATTGTTCATTTAAATTCAAACCTCCCTTAAGTATTTCTATTACCAAAATATTTTACAACATGCACCATTGAAAATCAACTATTTTATTACAATATTTTCTTGTCCGAGCATCGCTTCAAGCTCTTTTATCAGTGAATATTCGGGCTTAACCGTTAATCTGTTTACCGTCGTAACGGTTTTTCCCGTATCGGCAAAATGAAAGACACAAACAGTATCACCGGGGTAACTTTGCAGAAGTTTTAAAACTTTCCGGTATGTCTGAGTGGTTTCCGAAACAAAATTCAGGTAAATTTTTTTATATTTTTCAAGTAAATCATCTTTATTAATAAAGCGCAATGACATACATTTCAGCTGGTATGCCTCCCCGTCTCGAGTAGAAAGCTCTCCTTCAATCTCTACAAATTCTCCTACCTCCAGCTGTGTTTTAAACACTTCAAAGGTTTTCGGGAAGATAACAACATCAATTGACGACGTAATATCTTCAACTGATATATACGCCATATCCTTTTGTTGTTTTGTAGAAATAACACGAATTGAATCTATTATGCCAAAAATCTTAACCCTTCCGATGTTATCAGAATTTAAGGCGCTGATTTTACTGTATTTTTCGTTTTTATAAACCGATGCATACTGCCTCAAGGGATGTTCTGACAAATACAGACCCAAACTATCCTTTTCCATTGCAAGCTTTTTAGAAATATCAAACTCGTCAAGCGGCATGGAAAAATAATCGGGATTATATTCTATCTGACTTCCGTCATCGAAAAAACTGAGCTGACTTTCCGATTCACGCTTTTTTTCCAAAATAACATCTGCCATTACCTTATCATAAACAGAAAGCATATGTCTGCGGGAAAATCCAAAGCTGTCAAACGCACCGCATTTTACAAGATATTCAACTGCCCTGCGATTAAGCTCATCTCCGGATAGCCGCGCAATAAAATCCGCATAATCTGAATAGATGCCGTTTTTTTCGCGCTCAATACTGATTTTTTCAGCCAATTTCCTGCCGACATTTTTAACTGCACCCAAACTATAATATATCCCGTTTTCATCTGCGTAAAAAATATTTTTACTTCTATTTACATCAGGAGGCAAGACATTTATGCCCAAACGCTGGCATTCAGCTATATATTCCTTAATTTTAGGAATATTTCCGATAACGCTTGTTAAAAGTGCCGCCATAAACATTGAGGGATAATTTGCTTTAAGATAAGCCGTACGGTAAGCAATGACGGCATATCCCGCAGCGTGGGATTTATTGAATCCGTAGCGAGCAAACTCGCTCATTTCCTCAAAAATCGACTTTGCAATTTCTTTTGATATACCGTTTTTTACAGCGCCATCAATAAACAAACGGCGCTCATTTTCCATAACAGAGTATTTCTTTTTACTCATCGCCGCGCGCAAGACATCGGCATGACCATAGCTGTACCCCGCTATCTCACGTGCTATCTGCATAACCTGCTCCTGATATACTATGCATCCGTATGTTTCGCTCAATATAGGGCGAAGCTTTTCAGTTTTATAAACTATACTATCCGGGTTAAGTCTGTTTTTTAAATATTGCGGTATAGACTCCATAGGGCCGGGACGGTAAAGCGAAACTGCTGCAATAATGTCGTTCATCGAACACGGCTTAAGTCTTGTCAGCATTTTACGCATACCCGGACTTTCAAGTTGAAATACACCGAAAGTATTTCCCTCGCTTATCATATCAAATGTTTTTTTGTCGTCATCGGGGATTTCTTCGATTTTAAAATTCGGTTCAGTACTCTGGATAAGCTTCTCTGTTTTATCAATAACAGTAATATTGCGCAGACCCAAAAAATCAATTTTCAAAAGACCAAGCTGTTCAACCTCATTCTTTTGAAACTGAGTAACTATAATATCATCATTTTTTGAAAGCGGAACATAATCACTGACAGGTCCTTCGGTAATTACAACACCCGCCGCGTGAGTTGAGCCGTGACGCGGATACCCTTCAACCCTGAGCGCCGTATCTATAAGTTTTCTTACATCTTCATTGCCCTCATATTTTTTTTGCAGTTCATTATCGTTTTCAAGCACCGAGGAAATTGTAATTCCCGGTTTTGTAGGAAAATGTTTAGACACAGCGTCTACTGTAGAATATGATATTTCCAGCACGCGCCCAACATCCTTAATAGCCGCTCTCGCCGCAAGCGTACCGAAAGTGATAATCTGAGCTACACACTGATGCCCGTATTTTTTAATCACATAGTTCAATACCTCCTGCCGCCGCTCAACACAAAAGTCAATATCAATATCCGGCATCGAGGCACGACTTGGATTTAAAAAACGTTCAAAAATAAGACCGTATTTCATCGGGTCAATATCGGTAATACCAAGGCAGAACGAAACAATGGAGCCGGTAGCACTTCCTCTGCCCGGCCCGACTGCAACACCGTTTGACTTGGCATATCCGACAAAATCACCAACAATGAGAAAGTAGTCAACAAACTGCATGTCACGTATCACCGACAGTTCATAATCCAATCGCTGAGTGTGTATATCACGCCGACCGTATCGGCGCTCAAGTCCGTCATAACACAGTTGTTTAAGATATTCAAAGCTGTCCTTACCCTTCTTCAAATGAAAATGAGGAAGATGCATACTTTCAAAATCAAGGGTGACATTACAACTTTCGGCAATTTTTACAGTATTTGACAGGGCTTTGGGAATATATTCAAAGAGTTCATGCATTTCACCGTATGATTTTATATAAAATTCATCTTTTTGAAATGTTAGAGGATTGTCCTCATATATGCTTTTGTTCATGCTGATGCACATAAGAACCTTTTGAATATACGCATCAGGCTTATCGATATAATGTACGTCGTTTGTGGCAACAAGTTCAATTCCTGTTTGTTCGGAAATGCGCATAAGGCCCTGAATAACGCTTTTATCCTCTTCAAGCATATGATCCTGAAGTTCAAGATAAAAATCACTTCCGAAAATATCACGATATTCAAGAGCTTTTTCCAACGCGCCGTCTGAATTCCCCTCCAAAATCATGCGCTGCACATCGCCGGCAAGACAACCAGAAAGTGCGATAAGTCCATCTGCATACTGGGCAAGCGTCTGCATGTCTGTACGCGGTTTGTAATAAAATCCCTCAATAAAGGCATCGGATACAATTTTTAATAAGTTTTTGTAGCCCGCATTATCCTTAGCAAGCAGGATAAGATGTCCGTATTTTGAATCTATACCGTGTTCCTTTTGAAGTTTTGAACGTGCAGCGACATACACCTCGCAGCCAATTATCGGCTTAATTCCCTTTTCTTTTGCCTTTTTATAAAATTCAGCAACACCGTACATAACACCGTGGTCGGTAATTGCAACAGCATTTTGGCCAAGACTTTGAACACGTGAAATCAAGTCTTCTATGCGGCATGCGCCGTCAAGAAGACTGTATTCGGTATGAACATGTAGATGAACGAATTCATTCATTTTATAATTCTCCCGTCTTACTCTTTCTGATTTAGCTTTGATGCAATCTCAGTAAGCTTGTTAAGTCTGCGATTTAGTCCCGAGCGACTGAATTTTCCGTGACTTATCTGGACAAGCTCATTCAGAGACTTATCCGGGTTGTTAAATCGCAGTCTTGCTGCATAAGCTAAATCACTTTCAAGTGAATCAAGTCCGATTTTATCTGAGATTAGATTTATTGCTTTTATCTGCTCCACCGATTTATTAAGTGTTTTTTCTATATTATGCAGCTTTGTATTGTTCACCCGATTACTGTAATTGTTCATTTCCTTTTGGATTTTTGAATCTATAAATGAAAATGCAGAAGCTTTGGCTCCAACCCTGTATAAAAACTTTTCGATAGCTTCACTGTCCTTCATATAAACAATATAATTTGATTTTCTTACAACGGTTTTAACAGGGAAATCAAGCCGAAGCATAAAGTCGCGCATGGATTTTGCAAGTGTATAATACGGTGTGGAAATTTCAAAATGATAACTGTTTTCAGGATTTGAAGTATAACCGCCTATGAGAAATGCACCGCGAAGAAATGCGTCAATGCAGCAGTCATTTTCTGTAAGTGCTGCGCTGACTGTCAGATCGATTTTCCCATTGACATCTATATACATAACGTCATACAGCTTTTTAAGACGCTCACCGTCAATTACTAACGTATATAAATTAACAGTTTCATCTATATTAAAATAGATCCCGAGTACACTGTTTGAGAGTTCATTCAGTCTGTTGACAACCAGTACATTCTCGGTCATTATTTTAAGAGAATCACTTCCGATATGCTGAGCAAATAAAATCATACCGTAAAGCTGAGCAAGCCTGCAACAGTCATTTTTCAGCTTAATATCACATAATTCGCATTTTGTATCAAAAGAAAAAGACATTTATTCTTTCCTGTCTGTTTTATCAATATCTCTGTGTATAACAGATATGTTATAGCCTTTACTGAGAAGATCTTGACCGAGCTTTAAAGCAAACGCCACACTGCGGTGTTTACCGCCCGTACAGCAAAATCCTATTGTAAGATTGGTTTTCCCCTCATAACAAAACTGCGGAAGCAGCATGGAAATCATTTCATATATTCGCTTATAATACTCCTTAGCGGAGTTGAACCCAAACACATAATCGTAAACCTCGGAATCCATACCGGTAAGCGGCTTTAATTCGCTTACATAAAACGGATTCGGCAGGCACCGAACGTCAAACTGCATATCCACATCCAACTGCGGACCGTACTTCTGACCGAATGAAATTACAGTTATCTGCAATGCGGTTCCGGCATTACTGAATTTCTGTACGATTTGATCACGCAGGTTCTTTGTTCTTAAAAAAGATGTGTCTATAACATAATCTGAAATTGCACGAACAGATGCAAGCTTTATCCGTTCCTTTTCGACGGCGCCTATCAAAGAACCGGCTGTCTTTATAAGAGGGTGACGACGGCGAGTTTCCTTATATCGCTTTATCAGTGCATCATCCGATGCTTCTAAAAACAGTATTTTTATATTTACGCCGCTTTCACGGAATTTTGTAAGTTCATCCAATATACTGTCAAACAGCACGCCGGTACGCATATCAACAACAATGGCAAGGCGTTCAAATTTTGCGTTTGACGAAGAACATACCTCAATAAATTTTGAAATAAGAACGGGCGGCATATTATCAACACAGTTAAACCCCAAATCCTCAAATACATCTACTGCCGCAGATTTTCCGGCGCCGCTCATTCCGGTAATTACAACAATTTCCATAATCAGTCCTCTATAAATTTAAGTTCACACTCAAGCAAAACGCCATATTTCTCCATGACCTTGTTCTGAATAACTGAAATAAGCTCTCTGACATCCCTTTCTGACGCATTATCATAATTTACAATAAATCCGCTGTGCTTGGTACTAACCATTGCTCCGCCGACAAAAGCCCCTTTAAGTCCGCTGTCCTCGATAAGCTTTCCCGCAAAATAACCCTGAGGTCTTTTAAAAACGGAGCCGGCGCTTGGCATATCAAGTGGCTGTTTACTTTTTCTCGCACTCTGAAATTCATCTATGAGAGCCGCAGAATTTGACCTATCACCTTTTTCCAATGAAACATAGGTTTTGGTTATTATATAATTTTTATCAGAAAAATACGAATGCCTGTAACCGAATTCATGAAGTTTCTGTTCAAGCACGCAAATATTTCCTCTATCATCCACATACTCTGTTTTTTCAATACACTGCGACATCTCACCGCCGTACGCACCAGCGTTCATGTATACAGCTCCCCCGACGCTGCCTGGAATCCCGTAAGCAAATTCCATGCCTGCATAGCCTTTGTCCACAGTGTACTTTGAAGCTTTGGCAAGCATTACTCCGGCGCCAAAGCAAAACAGCCCGTCGGAAAATACCATGCTGTTCATTTTGTCTGTTTTAATGATAGGCGTTAAAAGTCCGCTGTCAGGAAACAGAACATTTGAACACCTGCCAAAAGTCATATACTTCATACCATTTTCATTGCAGTATTTAACCAGTGCTGCCGCTTTTTCCGCACAGTCCGGATAGCATATGATTGCAGCGCTTCCGCCTATCTTAAACGACGACAATTCCTTTAAGGACGCATTTAAACTGTAAACAATATTTGCACTGCTTAAAAAATCGGTAAATTTTGTCATTAAAACAACTCCAAATCAAAACAGAGATAGCTGGCTTGTTTTCGGTATATCGCCGAAAACACCCGCCTCATCAAACATTTCCATAACACTTACTGACACGCCTGAACGTGTTCTGAATTCTTCCTGGGATATGTAAGGACCGCCTTCGCGTGATTTTACTATATTCTCAGCTGCACTGCCGCCGACTCCGCTGAATACTGAAAAAGGCATTCTTATTTTTCCGTTCTCAATCTTAAAGTCAAAAGCCTCCGATTTATATACATCAACGGGAAGAAATTCAATTCCGCGTGCAAGTGCCTCAATAACAATCTGATATGTAGTTACAATCTCCGCGTCCTTTTGCTTTAGCTTGCCCTGAGACTGGAGCTTATTTATCAAATCACTGAGATAATTCTTCCCTTTCATTACGTCAACTGCGTTAAATCCGTCAGGACGAACCGTAAAATATACAGTATAAAATTCCAAAGGTCGGTTTATTTTGTACCAGCCCAGCCTCATTGCAGAAATAACATATGCTGCCGCATGCGCTTTTGGAAACATATACTTTATCTTCATACACGAATCGATATACCAATCGGGAACATCATGCTTTTTCATTTCCGCTATCATATCTTCGGTAAGAAATTTAGTAGCGTTGCCCTTACGCACAATTTCCATGATTTTGAACGCCAAACTGCTGTCAAGACCCTTGTGGATCAGATAAACCATAATATTATCACGTGTACCAATAACCTGACTGATATCGCATATTCCCTGCTTTATAAGCTCCTGAGCATTATCGGTCCACACATTTGTACCGTGTGAAAGACCTGAAATCTGCAAAAGATCCGAAAAATTCTGTGGTTTCGCTTCCATCATCATCTGACGTACAAAGTTGGTACCCATTTCGGGTAAAGCCAGAGTACCGGTTTCACAATTTATATCTTGAGGAGAAACACCGAGTTTTTTGGGACTTGTAAGAAGACTGTAAACGTCTTTGTCGTTCATCGGTATATCTTCAAACTGCATATCTTGAATATCATTCAGATATTTAAGCATTGTAGGCACATCATGTCCGAGAATATCGAGCTTAAGTATTGTATCATGAAGCGAATGGAAATCAAAGTGCGTTGTCAGTATATCGCTTGTCTGATCATCGGCAGGGTGCTGAATAGGGCAAAAATCATATACGCTGTATTTTTTAGGTATAACAACCATACCGCCGGGGTGCTGACCTGTGGTGCGTCTCACACCGATACACCCCTCAACAAGTCTTTGTATCTCCGCTTTGTTACAGACGATTTCCTTTGATTCAAGATACTTTTTTACAAAGCCGTAAGCTGTTTTGTCTGCAAGTGTGCCTATCGTACCGGCTTTGAAAACATAACCTTCACCGAAAAGCTCTTCAACATACTTATGTGCTTTTCCTTGATATATACCGGAAAAATTCAGATCGATATCAGGAACCTTATCTCCTTTAAATCCGAGAAAGGTTTCAAACGGTATATCATGACCGTCGGTTTTAAGCCTTGCACCGCATTTAGGACAATCCTTATCCGGCAGGTCAAAGCCCGAGCCGACCGAACCGTCATGAAAGAATTCACTATACTGACATTTCGGACAGAGGTAGTGCGGAACAAGCGGATTAACTTCAGAAATTCCAACCATTGACGCGACAAAGGACGAGCCTACCGAACCACGTGAGCCGACTGAAAAACCGTCGTCATTCGATTTCTTTACAAGCTTTTGAGCTATCATATACATAACGGCATAACCGTTATTAATGATAGAATCAAGCTCTCTTGTCAGCCGCTTTTCAACATATTCGGGAATAGGATCACCGTACAACCGTTTACAGTTAGAAATAGCAATATCCCGAAGCTCCTGCTCGCAACCCTCAAGCTCCGGCGCATGCATTCCGTCCGGTATAGGCGTCAGATTCTCAACCATGTCGGCTACTGCATTGGTGTTGTCTATAACAACTCGTCTTGCCTCCGTTTCACCTAAATAGGCAAACTCCTTTAGCATTTCATCAGTTGTTCTGAAATACAGCGGAGGCTGTGTATCGGCGTCCGAAAACCCCTGACCTGCCATAAGAATACGTCTAAAGCACTCATCTTCTTTATTAAGAAAATGTACGTCTCCTGTTGCTACAATCGGCTTGCCGAGCTTATCGGCAATCTTTATGATTTTAATATTTATCTGCTGAAGAGCTTCTATGCTGTCAACATATCCCTCTCGCATAAGATGCATGTTATTGCCCAACGGCTGAATTTCCATAAAATCATAAAATGATGCGACAACAGAGCAATCATTTTCGTTTGCTCCGGCAAGAACAGTTCTGTAAAGCTCACCGGCTTCACATGCACTTCCGACAATCAATCCGTCACGCAGCTTGGCAATTTCACTTCTGTACATCAGAGGTCTGCGGTAAAAATGATTTATTTCAGAAAAAGTGACCAACTTATAAAGATTTTTAAGTCCTTTTTTATTTTTAACCAAAAGTATAATATGATACCTATGATTTTCTTTTGACTTATAATTAAAATCAGGATTAGGTCGACATCCGCCCGGAACTTTTACTACACCTTTTTTGCATAATACAATAAAAATTTTTGCCAACATTTTTGCGTCATCTATTGCACGGTGATGATTAAACTCATTAAATCCAAGATGCTGAGCAACCATATTGAGCTTTACCTTGTCAAGTTCCGGGAATGCCTTTCTGCATAAAGGAACCGTATCAATTTGACGGTAAATAAAGCGAATATCATTCTCCTGACATGCGACATCTATAAACGAGCAGTCAAATTTCGAATTATGCGCCACCAGCGTAGGGGCGTCACCGCAAAATTCGATAAATTTCCGCAAAACTTCATCAATGAACGGCGCATTCTTTACCATTTCATCGGTAATACCTGTAAGTTCGGTTATTTCCCCGGGAATATGTTTTCCGGGATTTACAAAAGACTGAAATTCATCAACTATATTTCCGTCTCGTACACGGCATGCTCCGATTTCCGTTATTTTTTCTTCATGTGCTTTAAGTCCGGTTGTTTCGATGTCAAAAACAATATATTCGTCATGCAGACAGTCGTCGACAAGATATCCCTCGACGCCGTAAATAAGTTTGATGTTGTTCTTCTTTGCCGCAGACTGAGCCGCAGGGTATGCCTGAAGGCTTCCGTGATCGGTAAGCGCTATCGCCGTATGCCCCCATGAAGCAGCAGCGCTGACAAAATCACTGATATCGTTGGTAGCGTCCATTGAAGACATGTTGGTATGCAGATGCAATTCAACACGCTTTTGCTCCGATTCATCGGTGCGGTAAATACGTGATGCACGTGCTATCGCCTTAGCGCTGAGAATATAATCTTCCTCATATTTATCGTAAGTTATATCACCCGTAACCGCAATACATTTTCCAGCCTTAAACTCACTTTCGACTTCATCAGCCTTATCCATAGGAATTGTCAGTTTAACCACGATAGAATTTGTCGTGTCATAGAGATATATAAAACACTGCTTATTTATCAAAAGTTGGCTTTGAATCATATTTAAAAATTTGACCGACAACAGTCACACCCGATAAATATGTATCGCCGGTATCCTTTAGCAAAACAAAATTATTGCCTATTTTTTTTCCAAGAACAAGCGATTGTTCGTCAACATTGAACGGAGTTGTAACCTTTAAGGGCTCCATTGAAGATGGTCTTCTAATAGAAACACCATTACTCTGAAATTTGCTTTCACGTCTAAAATCATTATCACTCATTTTGGGAGGCGGCGGTATGGGAACATTCTCACTTGTATAAAAGCTGCTCTCGGGGAATGCACTTATATTGTTTTTTAAATTAAATTCCACCTTATATGTAATTCCGTATCTCTGTCTGAAAATTTCGGATATTTCGCGCGAAACATTCATTTCATTTAAGAGTTCTATACCGCCGTGCAAAATGGAGACTACTATTTTTCCGTCTTCGATTTTAAAATCAGAATCATTAAGGAAACCGTTTGCAGCCGGATTTTTGAATTTTACTTCCTGAATAAGATCGTCCCAATGTTCGGGTATAAAATCTACCCCTTCATAGCGATAATTCACATCAAAAGAAGATAAATCGTATACGCGCTTAACCTTGTCGACAAAGGATAAAAAATTGCTGAAGTTGACATAACGCGAGAAAGTTATGTCAACCTTTAGCTTTCTGTATTGAGTATTTGCGGCAACACGAGTTACTTTTGCGTCATTGTAAAGCAATTTTTCATTTTTATCAAACTCGCAACGTTTAAACAATGCGAGAAGTTGTTTATCAGCCATTTATATTACCTGTTAAATTATCCTATAATTTATCTATTTCCTTCATAAATTCATCAAAAAGCCTGTCGTAAGGCACTTTCCTCAGAATTTCACCCTTTTTAAATATAAGCCCTTCATCACGGCCTCCGGCAATGCCTATATCCGCTTCACGCGCTTCCCCCGGACCGTTGACTGCACATCCCATGACAGCAACCTTAATATTTTTCTTGCAGCCCTCAAGGGCTGCTTCTATTCTTTCGGCAAGCGGTATAAGATCAATCTGGCATCTTCCGCAGGTCGGACAGGATATAAACTGAACATTAGTTTTGCAGAGACCGAGAGCACGCAGTATATCATATCCTGCTTTTACCTCAAGCACTGGCTCCGCAGTCAGTGAAACACGGATCGTATCACCAATGCCGTCTGCAAGAAGTGCGCCTATACCTATCGCGTTTTTAATAACGCCCATTTTGTAAGTTCCCGCTTCGGTAACACCGAGATGCAAAGGATAATCACATAATGATGCTAAGCTTCTGTAAGCGTTTATCATAGTCTTTACATCAGATGATTTAATGGAAATAACTATATCGTCAAAGTCAAATTTTTCAAGCAGCGATACATGATAAAGAGCGCTTTCAACAAGTGCTTTTTCAGTCGGTCCTCCGTATTTTGCGAGAATTTTTTTTTCAAGCGAACCGCCGTTCACACCAATACGTATTGGCACTCCTGCTGTAGAACATGCACGTGCAACTGCATGAACTTTTTCGTCATTGCCTATATTACCGGGATTTATTCGTATCTTATCAACACCGGCCGCCACACATTCAAGGGCAAGCTTATAATCAAAATGTATATCTGCCACTATCGGCATTCCTATATTTTTTTTTAGTGCATATACAGTATTTACGGAATCAATGTCGGGAACTGCAAGCCTTAGTATGCGGCAGCCTGCGGCTTCCAGATTCTTTGCCTGCAATATGGCGCCGTCGATATCGTCTCTGCGTGTAGACAGCATAGACTGAACATAAATCTCGCGTTTATCACCCAAAATTAAATTTCCGATTTTAACAGTTTTCAAAGCTTATATTTCCTTAAATTTAAAATAAATGTATTACATCCTTTATAGTAATTACAGCCATAAGTGCAAGTAAAAGTAGCAGCCCAGTCGCATTAACGGCATATTCGACTTTCTGGCTTATAGGTTTTCTGCGTATAGCCTCGATTGCGAGAAACAGGATACGACCGCCGTCAAGTGCGGGAAACGGCAAAAGATTCACTATTCCCAGATTAATGGATATTAAAGCCACAACAAGTAAAAGTGAGTCCAGCCCAACCTTTACGCTTTCACCGATAGCCGTTGTAGTACCTACCGGACCGGATATCTGGTTTAAATCCGCCTGGCCTGTAAACAAAGTACCGAAAAACGAATAAATAGATTTGGAAATTGAAACTGTCCAATCAAACGAATATTTAACCGTACTTAAAAATGACGGATGTTTACCAAATACCATAAAGTCAAGCGTTAAGTATTCTCCTACGTTATCATCCTGCGCAACGGGAAATTGAACATTGTTTAACACAACAGTTTCACCATCACGCTCTACCGTGACAGATACAGGTTCTGTACCCGCTGTTGCCAGACCGTAAGTAATATCAAGATAACTGTTTACCCCGTAATTATTGATTTTCAAAATCTTATCGTTTTCTTTCAAGCCGCTTTGCGCCGAAACGGCGCCGTCGTCAAACTTAGCTATAACCGTAGTAGGCATCAGCTTTGAAAAAGAATTTATTATGCAAATCAGGATAAATCCTAATAATATATTCATAAAAGCGCCTGTGACAAGAACAAGAAACCGTTGCCAGTACGGCTTTTTATTAAATGAATTTTCATCGGTGCCGTCGCCGTCCTCGCCGTCCATCTGGACATATCCTCCGATAGGCAGTGCGCGAATGCTGTAAAGGGTCTCCTTTCCCTGCTTTTTAAAAACAGCCGGACCCATACCTATTGAGAATTCATTAATCTTAACCTTGCATGCCTTGGCAACAAAGAAATGTCCCGCCTCGTGTGCTAAAATCAAAACACCGAATACAAGCAATGTAACAACGATGTATAAAACTGTCTGTAAAATCTGCATGATTTACTCTCCTACCATATTTAAAACAAAGCGGCGTGTAATCCTATCCGCTTTGATTACGGCATTTATGTCATCTATATCTGCCGTATATTTTATACCATTAATTGACTTTTCAATTATATCCGCTATTTCAAGGAACTTAATTTTATTATTTAAAAAAAGCGCGACTGCCTGTTCGTTTGCAGCGTTCATGATTGCCGGGTAAAAACCGCCGAGCTTTGAGGCGGAAACCGCAAGATCCAAACATCTGAAATTCTGTCTGTCCGGAAAGTCAAAATGCAGTGTTTTTCCGGCAAGAGACAAGCTGTGAGAACCGCTTGCGACGCGTTTAGGATAAGTCAGCGCATATTTTATAGGCAGATACATCTGAGGTACACTGAGCTGAGCTATTACTGAATTATCTTCAAATTCCACAGCGGAATGAATAATACTCTCTCTGTGTATAAGAACCTCTATATCATCTATATCAATATCAAAAAGCCATTTGGCTTCAATCATCTCAAGCCCCTTGTTCATAAGAGTAGCGCTGTCGATAGTGATTTTAGGACCCATTGACCAATTGGGATGGCGCAAGGCATCCTCCTTTCTTACGTTTTCAAGCTCATTTCTATTCTTTCCGTAAAAAGGACCGCCTGACGCTGTCAGCATTATTTTCCTGATTTTATTACCCGCTCTGCCGTTAAGACACTGAAAAATAGCACTGTGTTCCGAATCAACAGGTATTATCTGAGCATGATGCTCCCTTGCAAGCGGCATAATTATATGACCTGCGCATACGAGTGTTTCCTTGTTAGCAATCCCAATACGTTTTGACGCTTTGACAGCGGCAATAGTCGGAATAAGACCAATCATGCCTGACATCGCCGCTATAACCGTCTGGCTGCCGGCAAACTCAGCTACTGCAATGTTTCCCTCATAGCCGCACATGACGCACACGTTGGTATCCGCGAGGCGGCTTTTAAGCTCACCGTACACAGTATTATCATAGACACTTACAAGCTTTACATTAAATTCACGCGCCTGACGCTCCAATAAGTCTATATTTTTACATGCACAGATTGCATTTACCTTGATATTTAAATCTCGGCAGACATCAAGAGTCTGTCTGCCGATCGAACCTGTTGAACCGAGAATGGAAACAGTAGTCATAATTTTTTACCTAAACTAAAAATTCCTTAAAAGTTATCAGCATATAGAAAAACGGAGACAGAAAAATCAAGCTGTCCAGTCTGTCCAAAACGCCGCCGTGTCCCGGAAGAAGATTACCGAAATCCTTAATTTTATAGCTGCGCTTGATATATGAAAACGCAAGATCACCTATTTGTCCTACTATAGAACAAATCAGAGCATAGATTAAAGCCAAAGGGAAGTTCACGGATACGCCGGTAATGTTTTTATAAATCATGAGAGCGGCAAACGTTACCGCAACCGAAATAACACTGCCGCCTACCGAACCCTCAATCGTTTTTTTGGGACTGATATTAGGTGCAAATCTATGCTTGCCTATGCACATGCCGACAAGATAAGCAAAAACATCCGTAGCCCATGAAAAACAAACTATAACAAGCAGCATATAAAACAGTCCGTGCTCATTCATCCGTCTTAACAATATTATGTTTGACAGAAAGCAGGTTATGACAAGCGAAACAAACATTATTGTCGCAGCATCGTTAAACTTAATTTTATTAAAATTGAGCATCGATATGAGAATAAATGAAATCATATAAATAAAAGTCAGGATAATTATGAGATAATACGGACTTTTATTTATATGCTCAACAAGCAGAAAGGAAAGCGGAACAAAAAAAGCGTAAATAAGGCTCGGCACAAGAAAACGCTTGCACTTTGCAAAGCCTATAGCGTTAACAGCCTCGTAAATACACATCATAGAAATCAGTGATACTGTTAACTCAAATACATAACGATGAAACGATGCAATTACCATAACGCCAAAAATCGCCAATATTAAAACCGACGTCAAAAGTCTTGTAAGAAAATTTTTCATATTCCTCCGAATCTCCTATTTCTCAGCTGATAGTCATAAATTGCCTGCTCAAGATGCTCGGGTGTAAAGTCAGGCCACAGCACATCAGAGTACCAAAATTCAGCGTATGCTGACTGCCAAAGCAAAAAGTTAGATAACCGCTGTTCTCCGCTCGGACGTATTACTAAATCTATACTTTCCAAATCGTCGTAATAAAGATATTTGCCAAAATTTTCGACAGTAATATCACTTTCAGTGATTAAACCGTTTTTCAAATCTAAAGCTATTTTGCGGGCGGCAAAAACTATCTCCTGCCGTCCGCCGTAATTCAACGCAATATAAAGTGTGGTATCGGAAAATTGCGCAGTCAAATTAGTCACAAGCTCCATCTTTTCAAGCAGCTTTTGTCCGATGCGGCTCCTGTCTCCCAAAAACCGTATACGTACTTTCTGATTCAAAAAATCTTCAAGCGCCTCGTCGAGCATTTGGTCAAGGAGCTGCATTATCCTATTTATCTCACGCTCGGGACGTTTCCAATTCTCCGAAGAGAATGCAAAAACCGTCAAATTTTTAAGTCCCATATCCTTGGCATAAAACACAATCTTTTTAAAGACTTTAACGCCGACCGCATGTCCGGCGGTACGCGGCAATCCGCGTTTCTTTGCCCAGCGACCGTTACCGTCCATAATAATGCCAACATGATTTGGCAGACAGCTTCTGTCCGCTTTGATTTCATCTCTTCCTGATTTGAGCATTAAAACTTCGCTCCTTAAGCTGCAAAATCAGACAGCCATAATTTCCTTTTCCTTATCGGAAATAACAGCGTCTATATTTTTGGTAAAGCTGTCAGTCATTTTTTGAATATCCGCTTCAACCGCTTTCAGGTCATCTTCGGTTATCTCGTTATTTTTCTGCATTTTCTTATATCTTTCAATAAAATCACGTCTGATGTTTCTTACGGCAATTTTTGCATCTTCACCGTACTTTTTAGAATCCCTAACAAGCTCTCTACGACGTTCTTCTGTCGGCTGGGGAAAAATTAAACGGATAACTTTTCCGTCATTTGCGGGATTTATACCTATATCAGAGGTTTGAATAGCCTTTTCGATCTCTTTTATCAGTGAAGCGTCCCACGGCTGAATAACAAGCATTCTCGGCTCAGGCACGCTGACTGCGGCAACCTCGCTGATTTTAGACATGCTTCCGTAGTACTCCACTCGTATCTTATCAAGTACGGCAGCATTAGCTCTGCCTGCTCTCAGCGTATGCAGCTGCTCGTTGAGAACGTTTAATGCCTTGTTCATTTTTTCTTCGATTTCGGGATACTTATTCGACATGGGTAGTTCCTCCTCTGTGTACAATTGTTCCTATTTTCTCGCCCTTTAGAGCGCGAATGATATTGTCAGGGTCTGAAAGATCAAAAACTAAAATCGGAATGTTATTATCATTGCACATGGCGGCTGCCGACATATCCATAACCTTAAGCTCGTCTTTCAGAACGTCTATAAAACTCAACTCACTGTATTTTTTAGCGCCGGAATCCTTTTTAGGATCAGCGGTATAAACACCGTCAACATTGGTTGCCTTAAAAATGATATCCGCATCTATTTCCGCCGCACGAAGAGCTGCGCATGTATCTGTTGAAAAAAACGGATTGCCGGTGCCGCATCCGAATATAACGACTCTGCCCTTTTCCAGATGTCTTACCGCCCTGTTGCGAATATACGGCTCTGCTATCTGACGCATCTCAATGGCAGTCTGCACACGCGCGTCAACACCAACCTGAGATAATCCATCAAGAAGCGTCAGTGCATTCATTGCGGTTGCAAGCATACCTATATGATCCGCCCTTGTCCTGTCCATGTGCTGATTACTGCGTCCGCGCCAATAGTTTCCGCCACCGACAACAATTGTTATCTGAGCTCCAATTTCAACGCATTTTTTAATAGTTTCAGAAACCTTCAGTACATAATCAAAATCAATGCCGGTTCCTTTATCTCCCGAAAGCGCCTCTCCGCTCAATTTCAGCAATATTCTGTTATATGCCAGCTTTTCTCCCATTTTTTAACTCCTTTTTACCTTTTATACGCATAACAATATCATTACACACTCCAAAATTGCTTAAAACGCTTATATAATAATATTAAAAATCTGTTCTTTTGTAAATAGCTAATGCTAAAATTAGTAAAAAATTCACAATAAAGCTTGTTGCTTTTAAAGTCTGCGTATTTTATTTAGCGTGGTTTTAAAATAGTCAGGCAGCTCGCTGTCAAACAGCATATATCGTCCGGTTGACGGGTGAACAAATCCCAAATTTTTAGCATGCAGGCACTGACCTTCAAAATCAATATTGATTTTCGATACCTTTCTGCCGTAAACACTGTCGCCGATAATAAAATGACCCATATCGGACATATGCACACGAATCTGATGCGTCCTGCCGGTTTCAAGTCTGCATTTAATATAAGTAAAACCGTTGCATCTTTCAATAACCTCAAAATGTGTTACTGCGAGTTTCGGATTTACCGTATTTGTGTTACACGACATCTTTTTACGTTCCGTTCGATGACGTCCGACAGGCTTGCATACTTCGCCCTTATCTTCCTTTAATACGCCGTATACTATTGCACGGTATTCTCTTGTTATAGTGTGTTTCTTAAACTGCAAAGCAAGAGAATTATGGGCAGAGTCATTTTTTGCAGCAACAATAAGCCCGCTTGTATCCTTATCTATACGGTGGACAATTCCGGGACGCATTATCCCGTTTATTCCGGAAAGTGAATTTTTACAATGATATAAAAGAGCATTTACAAGCGTACCCGACTCATTGCCGTGTGCAGGATGAACAACCATTCCCTTGGGTTTGTTTACAACAATTATATCGCCGTCTTCATATATGATATCCAACGGTATGTTTTCTGCACAGGCTTCAAATTCACGTGCTTTGACAATCTCAACACAGATTTTATCACCTAATCTTGTCTTATAATTTTTTAAGGTATTTTTTCCGTTTACTGTTACATTCCCAGACTCAATCATTGTTACAAGTTTATTTCTTGTAAATTCCGGCATACGCAAACAAAGCAGCTTATCCAATCTCGTAAAGCTGCCTTGTTCATCAACAATAAATTCAATTTTGCTCAAGCTGCTGTTTGACATCCGTTTTTTCCTTATCTTTTCCGTAATAAAAAAGATAATATATAACAAATAACACTGTGCCGAAGGTTACAAATACATCCGCCACATTAAAAATAAAATCAAAAAGTTTAATCTGAAACTGAAAAAAATCCACAACCTCACCTAAAAAAATGCGATCAATCATATTTCCGACACCTCCGGCAAGTATAAACACAAGTGCCGTATCTGCCAGACGGCTTTTAAAAAAATCAATAAAAAGTAAGGCCGTAACAACAATAATTACCACTGTTGTAACTATCATAAATATCCAGCGGGCTCCAGACAAAATTCCAAGCCCTGCGCCCTTATTGCGCACATAATTTAAGCCAAAAAAGCCCGGGATAACCGGAATTTCATCATATAATTCCATATTTTTTACAACAAGATACTTAGTAATCTGATCCAAGGCAACGATTGCAGCTGTCGCTAAAATCCACATTATTTGCCGCAACATTATTTTTGAATTTATTTTTTCAGTCATATTCAGTAATTTCTACTCATCTTTATTCAAATCAAAATCAGTACCGAATTTTAAATCTTTAAACTTAAAGCTGTTATCAAACATTTCGTGAAGCCTGCTGTCCTCATTTTGCTTTTGTTTTTTTTCTATTACAAATTCAGCCGTTTTTTCATTATTTGCCATATTACCGGCAAACACTGGAATCCTATCCGCGTCCTCGTGATTTACAGTCGACGGTTTTACATCCGACGCTTGGTTCTCGGTGCTGACGGACGTTTCATTATTGGCTTTAACAGGACTTTCTTTTATTTCCGTAGGCTGTTCAGGCTCTGTATCGTGCTCTTTTTTTTCATCCTGCTCGGTCATCGCTTCCTTAGCCAAAGACGGCAGCTTGCTTATTGAGCTCAAATGCTGCTTATAAATTTTAAATAAAGTATCCTTAAAATCAGATACTTCTTTTTTCATAAGCTCCAACTTATGCTCTTCAGCCTGAACACTGCGTTTGATTTCATTTATTTTTCTGTCGGCATTTATTTCATATGCGCGTATCGATTCTTCTGAATCAAGCCTTGCTCTTTTAACTATGTTCTCAGCTTCTGTTTTTGCACGGGACAAAATGTTTTCCGCCGTTTCCTTTGCAGTACGTTCAGCCTCTTTTTCTCTATTTTCAATATCCCGCAGTGTATTTTCATTCAATTTTTCTGCATTTATAATAGCGGTTTTTAAAAACTGCTCGTCTTTTCTGTATTCCTCAATTTTGCTGACGCAAACTTTAAGCTTTTGAACAAGCTCGGCATTTTCGCTGTAAAGCTTTTCATAATCGTCAGCAACTGTTTTAAAGAATACGTCCACAGCCTCACGCTTATAACCGCCCAGTACGCTTACCTCAAATTCTTCATTTCTCAATTCCTCAGGCTTTAACATCATTTCAACCCCTTAACTGTATTTTAAAATCCTTATCCTCATTCTTCCTTTTTTGGTAGTACCTATTACAGAATCAATCCGATACTTACCGAAACGCCTGACAGTTAAAATATCCCCACATTTTAACTGTGCGTCTTTCTTTCTGTTTTCTATACCGTTTAACCTGACAGTGCCGGTCAACACCATGTTTTCCGCCTCTGAACGCGAACGTGCAGTCACAGCCTCAGTCATACAATCAAGACGCATAGAAGTAACAGTGCACGTCAACTCCTCATACACCTTTTTATAACGGATTTCTCCGTCAAATATCTCGGGCACCACAGAATTGTTTGCAACGCCCGAAAAATTGCTAATAATATAATCTGCAATTGAAGATTCGGCAAAAAAGTAACAGTATCCGTCTGCAAATAATATATCACCAATCAGCTCGCGCTTTATTCCTAAGGACATAAGCGCACCCAATACATCACGATGAACAATGTTCAGCCGAGAATCTAACTTAAAACGCAGCGTCCTCAACGGAAACCACTCATGCAAGGGCGTATTACAGGATGATATGCCTATAATACAGCGCTGCGCATCGTCATATCCGCCGAAAACACTATAATTAAATCCGCTTCCTGATATCAAAGGCATAACAACGGCAAGCTCGCTTTCGCTTAAAAAATGGGTGAATACCATGCCTTTTTTATCAGCGCAGCGAATCAAATCATCCGTTCTTGCCAAAAGCAGCGATCCTTGTTCAATCATTGTTACTATCGCAGAAGACTGATAAGTATACTGCATAGGATAAAAACAATCAAAACCGAAAAATCAATCGGGCTGTTTCTGAAAAACGCAAAGCGGCTCAGTATACTTCTCACAGGCTCAACCACAGGATTTATTATAACCCTGAGTGTTTGCATAAACTTATTAAACGGATCTCTTATAATCCAGCTGGAAACGCAATAAATAACAAGAATCAGCTCAAATGCAGACACAACGGAATACGCAATTAAATTAATATATCCTAAAATGCCCATTATTAAAACTCAAAGCTGTCCGGGTTAAGACCGTCAAGCACATCGCCTAAAATATCAACATTGTACGGAGTTATTATATACGTTCTATTGGCAACGCGCTTTATATTACCGCCCTGAGCGTATGCCACGCCGCTGAGAAAATCAATAAGACGTCTCGAAAGATCTTTATTCAGATTTTCAATATTGAGAAGAACTGTTCTTTTGGATATAAGGTTGTCGGCAATTTCACGGGCATCTTCAAACTCCTCAGGCTTTACAAGCACTACCTGAAGTTGTGCCGTAGTATTGATATTCATATAGTTTTTATCTTTTTTATCGGGAGCTGACTTTTGCTCTTTTGCAGCCGCGTTGCCCATGTCGATGATAGGATCATAATTCGTTTCTTCGTTTTCCTCTTCACCCTCAACGCCTGCAAATTTTTTAAGATGATCCATAAAGCTCATAGCTAAACCTCCGTATAATTTCTTTTTCCGAATATTTTTGTACCGATTCTCACCATGGTAGCGCCGCAATCAATTGCCGTCCGGTAATCGCCCGACATTCCCATAGATAAAGTATCCATACATATATTATCTATGTTTTTGTTATTGTTGTCAACCATCATTTTGTTTAACAGGTTAAAAAACCTCTTATTTTCGCCGGGAATTTTTTCCACAGGCGGAATACACATAAGTCCGCGTACCCTGATATTTTTAAGTTCGGAAAGTGAAACAAGCAAAGTTTCAAGCTCACCCGGCGCTACACCGCCCTTGGTTTGTTCTCCTGCAACATTTACCTGAACCAAAACATCCTGCACCTTTAAGTTAATTTTTGCATATTTGTCAATTGTACTGCCGAGTTTAAAGCTGTCAACAGAGTGAATAAGGTCAACTTTATCTATTATGTATTTCACTTTATTAGTCTGAAGTCTGCCTATAAGATGGATTTCAAGGTTTTTTTTATCAAGACTGCTATACTTTTCAAGCAGTTCCTGAACACGGTTTTCACCAATGGCAGTTACACCGCAGGAAATAGCTTCATTTATAATTTCTACCGGGACCGTCTTTGTAACGGCAATAAGCTTTACACCACGTTTTGATGTTTCATCAAGCAGTTCCATAAGCGTATTTTTCATCTTGCAATTCATGCGACCACCTTCCCGTCATACAAATCAGAACCTTTTATTACAACCTCGTCATAAGCCTGTAACCCCGAAGTGTTAAGCGCATCATATTTAACTACGGCAAAAGTAGAACCAATGTAAAGTATATCTACTTCACGGTATTTCAAAATACCGTTATTTCGTACATATACTCCCTCTTTGCCGTCAACCTTTCTGATGGCATTTTTATCAACGCGTAAGCCTCTGTACGAATCAATTATTACGTCTATTTCACAACTGCGCTGAAGCAATATATCACCAGAAATAACATTTGATTCTAAAACGACATATGTAAAACCATCAACTGATTTAATATCTAATACAGTACATTTAATTTTTGTATCAGTTACTGAGGGAATACGAATATTTACAGTTGAGCCGACTTTTATTTTGTCGAATTTATCGCTGTCAGTTTTAAAGCAAACCCGCCATTGAGATCCGGATACCAGCTTTCCTATATAATTTGAAGAAAAATCGGTTTGCTCATTTATTGTGTTTACTATTTTATCAAACTTATCCGGCGTAATATCATCGGAGAGCTGCATGCTGAGTTTATCCTCAAGCCCGTCCGCTTTAGAAACGTAATAACCCGCAGACGGCGCTGTGATATAGCTGGTAACGGCAGACGACTTGGCTTTCAGCTGCTCCATCTGTGCTTTTAGTTCGCTTAGCTTTGAAGAGTAGTCAACTATTTCTCCGGCAGAAATCTTACTTTTAATTATATTGGAAGAAAAATCCGCTGCCGCCTCAAAGGCAGCTGTTATATTTCCTTCCGAAATATTTGAAGATACGTTGATAGCATATTTTTTAATTTCATTTTCATAAGTCGCACCCGTATTATAGCCGTTAGCAGCTGATATCACAGAGTTCATCTCATCGATTCTTAGCTGAAGTTCTCTTATTTGTGACTGAATTTTAGCAGAATCTTCAGTTGAGTATACATTGGCAATAATACCGTTTTTGGATATTTTTTCTCCGCTGTTTACCGTTATATCGATATACTTTGAATTTTCCGCCCTGATAACAGATTCGTCACGTAGAAAATAACCTGAAACAGTAACTGTGTCCTCACATTCTATAACGGTTGTATATTCTGTGGATGCTGACACATAAAAATAACAGTATATCTGATAAACTGCCACTATAAGCAAAAAAATAAAAAAGAGAATGAAAAGAAATTTTATGAGATTAAATCTAAGTCGCATTTCAATCCTCCCTGAAATTTATGATTTCTGACGCCTTATCGCTAAGTTCAGTCAGCCCGCCGGAGCACATATCCGGAAATAACCAATTAATTTCTTTATTTTTTCTAAACCACGTGAGCTGGCGTTTGGCATAATTACGCGTCCTTTTACAGATTTTCCCGACAGCACTTTCAAAAGTAATTTTATTATTGAGAAAGTCAAACATTTCCTGATAGCCGATAGCCGCTCGTGCTGTCGATGACAAATCAAAATCTAAAAGCGAACGGGCTTCGTTAAGCAGTCCGTTTTTTATCATTTCTAAAACACGCATTTCAATTCGATTGTATAAAACGGCTCTTTCACTGAAATCAAGACCGATAAATGTAGGATTGTATTTACGTTTGCGAACACTCTCAAGCTGAACTTCGGTCATTGTTCTGCCGCACACCTTATACACCTCCAAAGCGCGTATTACACGCTTTAAATCGTTTGGATGCAGTCTGTCAGCTGACGGCTTGTCAACACTTTCCAGCATCTTATGCACAGCCAAAACGCCTTTGTATTTTGCAACGCTAAAAAGCTGCTCCCGATATTCATAATCGTTTTCTATTTCAAAAAAATTCACATTATTTATCAGGCTGTCTATATATAACCCTGTGCCGCCTGCAAGTATAACTCTTTTGCCTGACGCCCTGATTTTATCAATACACTCCGCTGCATCTTCAACATATCTTGACACGTTGTACTCTTCAGTAACCGAAACAATATCAATCATGTGGTGCGGTATACCGCGTTTTTCTTTCTCAACGGGCTTTGCCGTACCGATATTCATTTCTTTATATATCTGCATTGAATCGGCTGATACTATTTCGGCGTCAAACCGTTTGGCAAGCTCAACTGCAAGCGCAGTTTTTCCAGAGGCGGTCGGTCCGCAAACAACAATAACATCGTTTGCCATCACAGTATCCTCTTAAAAGCTTTTTCAACGCTTTCTTTACTGTATTCGCAGATAATAGGTCTGCCGTGCGGACAGTAATTGACATTCCCCTCAAGCAATAAATTTTTAATAAAACGCTCAAGCTCCTCATCGCTGCTGTCAAAGCCTGCTTTTATTGCCGCCTTGCAGGATAACATTTTAAGTGTTGCATTTTCAAATTCTGTCATATCCTGATTTTTATCGGCGCTGAGAATTTCTATCATTTCCGTAAATCCCGAAACAGTATCTCCGGGAGAAATAACGTATGGAATCGTACGCAAAATCACATCATAATCCCCGAACTCATCAAATTCATACCCGAGCTTTGCAAGTTTGTCCTTGTTACGGCGCGCAATGTCCGCCTCCTCGGGCGAAAGTGTAACAGGAATACCGGCAAGCAACTGCTGACAATATTTCTCGCTGTTTTTATATCTTTCGTATATTTTATTAAAAAGTATGCGTTCATGAGCCGCATGTTTATCTATCAGATAAAAACTATTGCCGCTTTCAATTATAATATATGTCTTAAAAATTTCACCTATATATCTATAAGGTATCTCGGGTTTTAGCATATATGAGTCGTCAGTATTATCTGTGCAAAACTTTTCAGATAACTCATCGGGGTCGAGTTTTAACTCACGCGTAAAATACCCGCTGTCACGCATAGCTTCGGCAGCTGCGGATTCTTTGCTGTTCAATGCAAAAGGAGCAATATTTACCGTCGGAATATCCGGAATCTCACAGCGTTTTTCATCCGTAATAACATTATAATCGCAAGTGCGGTTTAAAGACTTTTGTTCATCGCGTGATAAGCCGCCTTTGTTAAAATCCTCTTTCTGTGTAATTGTTGTTTGTGTACCTGATAAAGGTATAAATTTATCGGTCAAACTGTCTGCAGGTTTCTCGTATATCGGTGAATCTATGTGCGTTGTCTGTAATTTTGCTTTTTCAAAGAACTCCAACACACTATTGTTAATCTGCGGTTCCTTTTCAAGTGCATCTTTAACGGCATAGTAAACCGCATCAAATATTTTCTTTTCATCGGAAAATTTAACTTCTGTTTTTGTAGGATGGACGTTTACGTCCACCTTATTATACGGCAGACTCAAAAATAAAACGCATACGGCATATTTCCCGTTCATCAGCAGATTGTGATATGCACGATCCAACGCTGCCGTAATTGTTTTGCTTTTTACTATACGTTTATTAATATAAAAAAGCTGATAATTTCTGTTTGAACGGCTACAACGCGGTGAGCCGACATATCCTGTCACACAGACGTCTTCTCCGAGACGTTCCGCTTTAATGAGAGAATCGCTTATTTCTTTTCCGAATACCGAATAAACAGTATCAATAAGCTCCAGACTTTTGTCGGTAGATAGAAGCATCCTATTGTCGTTTATGAGCTTAAACGATATGTTCGGATAACCGATAGCAAACTTATTTATCAGGGAAACAATATTTGCACTTTCCGTTGCGTCCTTTTTAAGAAAATTCATCCTTGCAGGAGTATTATAAAACAAATCGCGCACGATTATTGTCGTACCTTCGGGAAGCCCCACTTCTTTGCAGCTTATCTCTTCTCCGCCCTCTGTTATAATTTCCGTACCGTAATAATCAAGAGAAACCGCCGTTAAAAGCTCAACTTTTGAGACAGCAGCGATAGCCGCCAGAGCTTCTCCGCGAAATCCCATAGTACTTATGTTAAAAAGATCAGCCTCACATGATATTTTACTTGTGGCATGACGAAGAAACGCGGTTTTTGCATCCTCCTTTGTCATGCCGCATCCATTATCCGTAACACGTATATAAGTTTTCCCGCCGCCGCGTATTTCCACAGTAATTATATCGGCACCGCTGTCAATAGAATTCTCAACCAATTCTTTCACAACACTTGCGGGGCGCTCTACCACCTCGCCTGCGGCTATCATATTTGACAGATTTTTATTTAAGACTTTGATTTTTCGCATTTTCGTCTCCGATTTTTATTTTGCCTTGTTGGACAATTCATACAGAATACTCATCGCCTCAAGCGGCGTTATTGTGCTCACGTCTATGGACTTAAGTCTTTCTATAATCTCAGAAGAGCTTATATCGCTCATAGAGAGCTGGCTGTCATCACTTTCGTATTTTGTGATTATCTTGACCTTTCCGTCAGTTTCAAGCTCTTTCAAAATTTCTTTTGCACGTTTGACAATCCAGCTGTCAATACCCGCAAGAGCCGCCACCTCAATACCAAAGCTGTCATCAGTGCCGCCGGGTATAATTTTCTTTAAAAATACAATATTGTCGCCGCGCTTTTTGACGGCAACATTAAAATTCACAACGCCCTCCACAGTATCAGCAAGCTCGCACAATTCATGATAATGCGTTGCAAATAATGTTTTAGCTCCAATTTTTTTCTTATTTACAACGTATTCTACAACAGCTTTGGCAATACTCATTCCGTCGTAGGTAGACGTACCGCGACCTATCTCATCAAACACAAGAAAACTTCTTGAAGTAGCGTTTTTCAGAATATTTGCAACCTCCAGCATTTCAAGCATAAAGGTTGACTGACCGGAAGCCAGATCATCCGACGCACCGACGCGTGTGAATATTTTATCAACAATACCTATATGTGCGCTCTTTGCAGGTACAAACGAGCCGATTTGAGCCATAAGTATTATCATGGCGTTCTGACGCATATATGTAGATTTACCTGCCATATTAGGCCCGGTCAATATCATCATGCGGCTGCTCTGACAGTCTAAATACATACTGTTAGGTACAAACAGCGTGTCTTTAAGAACGGTTTCAACCACCGGATGCCGTCCCTCAACAATATTTATTTCATCACTCACATCAACATCGGGACGCACATAATTATTCTGCTGAGCCACAACCGCAAGAGATGCCAGCACATCCAGCATCGCCAGTGACTCACTTGTGCTCTTAATACTCGTAAACTGCGCTTTTACCATATCACGCACTGAGCAGAATATCTCATACTCTCTCGCCTGAACACGCTCGGAGGCATAAAGTATCTTTGTCTCAAGATCTTTAAGTTCCTGAGTTATAAACCGCTCGCAGTTTGCCAAAGTTTGTTTTCTGATATAGTTTTCGGGAATAAGGTCATAATACATTTTTGTAACCTCAATATAATACCCGAACACCCTGTTGTAACTGATTTTAAGCGACTTTATGCCTGTCGCATCCTTTTCACGCTGTTCAAGTTCCGAAATAAGCGTTTTTGCGTCTTTCATCAGATGCCTGTTCTCATCAACAGAGCTGTCATATCCGTCTTTTATTATTCCGCCCTCTTTCACCGTAAAAGGCGGATTGTCAATAATTGAGTTTTCAATAATATTGTAAAGTTCGTTCTGTTCAATGATATTTGAATCAAGAGTTTTTAGCAACTTAGATTGAAAACCGGAAAGCGACTGTTTTATTTTTGGTAGAACCTCGAACGCATTTTTAAACGCTATAAGATCCTTGGCATTACCGCTGCCGAGCATGAGCCTTGTCATAAGTCGCTCAAGGTCGTGTATTGATTTCAGGCAGTCCGTAAGCCTGTCCCGTTCAATAGCGCGGAGCTTTAGCTCCTCCACCGCGCTAAGACGCTTATTTATGTCATTGACCTTAATCAGCGGACGTTCAAGCATAGTTCGCAGCTTGCGGCTGCCCATAGATGTCTTTGTCCTATCCAATACATTTAAAAGAGAACCCTGCTTTGTCCCGTGACGCATGCTCTCAGTTATTTCAAGATTACGCCGAGTGCTCAGATCAAGCTCCATAAACTGAGCTTTTGAGTAAACTTCTAACTTATTTATATAACCGATATCGCCTTTCTGAGTACCGACTATATAAGATAAAACGGCATAAAGAGCAGAAAGCTCAGCCTCATTTTCTATATCCAGTTCGGAAAGCGTCGCTGCCTTGAAATGACGAAGAATCTGCTGCGATATTTCATTCATATCAAAGCTATCCTCAAAGGTAGACACAAGAGCAGAAAGCCTCTGACTGCAATACGCCGTCACTTCCTTAAATGCAAGCCCCTCGGATGTAATAAGTATCTCACTCGGTGTAAATTTGCAAAGCTCGTTAATTATATCCTGTTCAGTAAAGTCGGTAATACATGTCAAAAACAGTTCACCCGTCGAAACATCGGCAAAGCAGAGCGCCGCAGTCTCGTATTTAAGCATAAGCGCCGCAAGAAAATTATTCTTTGCAGAGTCAAGCATATCACTGTCTGTTACGGTACCCGGCGTTATAACCTTTACTACCTCGCGCTTTACAAGCCCTTTTGCACTTTTCGGATCTTCAACCTGCTCACATACGCATACCTTATGCCCGTTTGCTATAAGGCGTGCAATATAACCGTCGCAAGAATGATACGGCATGCCGCACATGGGCGCACGTTCTTCCTGCCCGCAGTCCTTGCCGGTAAGAGTCATATCAAGTTCACGCGATACAGTCACAGCGTCATCGTAAAACATTTCATAAAAGTCACCCACCCTGTAAAGCAGGATATGATCCGGGTACTGTTTTTTTATTTCAAAATACTGCTCCATCATGGGAGAAATCTTTGCCATTTTCAGTTACCTCTGTTTGCTGACCTTTATTTACCGGAACATCCGCCGCAAGTAGCACAAGAACCGGTACAACCCTGCGGGTTTTCACCCGAAATATAGAAATTCAGAATACTATTTATCTGACCTATGAGCTGCTCTACAACCTGTGTTTTTGTCTGGTATTCCGTCATCAACTCATGCGACATTATTTTATCGTAAATTTCACGAAGCTTCTCCTCATGTCCCGCAATACGTTCCTCGTCAGGATTGTCCTGTTTTGATAGCGCTGCAATAGACATTTTATGTATATTAAATTGACCGTTCAGCTCCTGAATATCTGTATTTTGCTCATACGCCAGACGCGCCGCCAACATGGCGCGCACCTGATCAGAGTCGGACAGAAGCTTTCCCAGCTCCTTTGTTTTTTCAATAATCTGTGCTATATCCGTCATTTTAATTCTCCTTATTATTCAGTAAGTTCTCCGGCAAGACTCCACGTTTTGCACTGTGTTATCTTTACATATGCGAACTGGCCGATAAGAGCCTTGTCACCCTTAAAATCTACGGTTTTTCCGCCTTCCGTTTTTGCCGACAATACGCAGGAATCAGTTTTGCTCATGCCCTCGACAAACACCTTTAGTGTTTTGTTCAAAAGCAAATCATTTCGCTTTTTGGAAATGGGGTGAAGCACTTCCAAAAGTCTGTTAAAGCGTGCAGATTTTATATTATCATCTATCTGGTTTTCCATCACAGCCGCCGGTGTTCCGGTTCGTTTTGAATAAATAAACGTAAAAAGATTATCAAACTCCACACACTCAACAAGGCGCACTGTATCTTCAAATTCCTCGTCAGTCTCACCCGGAAAACCTACAATAACATCACTTGTAAGAGTTATATCAGGCATCTTTTCCTTGGCATATTCAATAAGTTTCAAATACTTATCGAACGTATAATTTCTGTTCATTTCCTTAAGTACACGGTCGTTTCCGGACTGAAACGGCAAATGCAGCTGATTGCAGACCTTTTGACATGATGCCATTGTATCAATAAGTTTCTTTGTACAATCCTTCGGATGACTGGTAACAAACCGAAGCCAAAAATCACCCTCTATATCATTAAGCTCATTTAAAAGATCAGCAAAATCATATCCGAGATCTAAGTCCTTACCGTAAGAATTAACATTTTGGCCAAGCAAGGTTATATCCTTAAATCCGGATTCAACAAGCTCTTTCACTTCTCTGATTATGTCCGACGATTTGCGGCTTCGCTCTCTTCCTCGCAGATACGGAACAATGCAATATGTACAGAAATTATTACAGCCGTACATCACAGTAACCCAAGCCTTATTGTTTTTAGCACGTTGAACCGGAAGACCCTCTATGATATCGGGATTTTCAGAACGGTCAAATATTTTCTGACCTTCCAAAACCGATTTGAACAGCATTTCAGGAAATTTATATATCAGCGACGGCCCGAAAACAATATCAACATGCCTATATTTTGTTTTTATTTCATTTTGAACCTGTTGCTGCTGCATCATGCACCCGCAAACTGCAATTTTCAAGTCCGGGCGGCTTTTTTTGACAGGCTTCAGCGCCCCGATATTGCCGTATACGCGCAGCTCTGCATGCTCACGCACGGCACAGGTATTAAAAACAACGAGATCCGCTTCATTGTATGAGTCACAAAATGTATAACCGCAAAGCGAAAGCAGTCCTTTTATTATCTCACTGTCGCTTATATTCTGTTGACAGCCGTATGTAACAACCATAGCGCGCGGTGTTTTCCCAGCCTGTGCAAAATAATTTCTTAAAGCGCCGGTGAACTGTTTATAGTTTAAATCAGGCAAAACCATTCCCCTTAATAAAACATAGTATTGATTATTAATTATAACATTTTAAGGAGCCGATGTAAACTGTTTTTACGATAAATTTCATCAAACATATACGGCAGTTTCAACTGTCACAGTAAAAAATGCCGGCATTAAATGCCGGCATTTTTTATTTATGTTTAGTCAATATAGTTATAAAAAATAGAAAATATTTTTGCTACCTGAGCGCGTGTTGCATTGCCTTTCGGTTCAAAGGTCGTTGGAGTCATGCCGTCAATAAATCCTGCACGCTGGCAAATTTTTACATACTCTTTGGCATACTTTGAAATTTTATCCTCATCTGCAAATGTTACGGGGGATATACTCTGATCAAATGCAATGTTCTTATATTCGGCATATCTGACAATCATAGCACACATCTGCTCGCGGGTAATAGGAGAATTCGGAGCAAATTCGGTAGGAGAAATTCCGTTTACAATACCGTTCTGACTTGCCCAGCCTATCGGTCCCGTAAAGTATCTGCCGACCTGAACATCTGAAAAAACTGTCGGTACAGTGTTATCAAGATCCAAACCTTCGAGATTTGCAATAACTTTGACAAACATTGCCCGGCTCATGCTGGTTGCCGGCTCAAACGTAGTCGGAGTCATACCGCTCATTATTCCACACTGATATGCTTTTTCAACAAACGGTATATACCATTTTGAGGTAAGATCGGTAAACGGAGTTGCCTGTATATTTACGGTGCAGTATTTTACTACGCCGTTATCAGTAGAAGCGCTGATTGTGACAGTACCTGTTTTATGCGCTGTAACATAACCGTTTTCATTTACCGTAGCAATTTCATTGTTATCGGAGGACCATAAAATCATTTTATTTTTACAGTTATCGGGAACAACGGAGGCGTTTATTTTCACACGCTGGTTTACTGCCATTGTTAAACTGCTGCTTGACATAGAAATATCTGTGGCAGTATCTGAGGAGTCCGAACCATAAGCGGATTCATACACGCTGCGATATGTATAATCAATTATTTCTCCTGTACCGTGGTTTTTTACATTGGTCAGGGTTATCTCATATACATTGCCTACCGTCATGGATATATTGGCGTCATAATATGAGATAATTGACCCGCTGTTATGAAGTTCATGATTCTGTTTGTTTTCACCCGGTATGAATTCAAATGTTTCTCCGGTATTGAGACATTTAAAAATAACTCCGGTATCTTTGGTGAATCCATAAGTTTTATTAAAAGAAGCAGTATACATCGTATTGCTTCCTGCTCCCGCCTCCTCTAACATCACGCCCTTTGACGGCCATGCGACGATTTCAGCGTCACTTTCCTGATATCCACTCATTTTGTGAACACCCTGAATGCCGATCGAAAGATGGTTATCAACTTCCGTGCTTCCGAAGCCGATATATTTCCATGTTGGATTAAGCAGATTATATCTGTGACCGCAGGTTATCGGATCTCCGTATGCGTCATTAAGAGCATTGGTAATGCTTGTGATAACCGTACCGTGATAAAGGTTTTCACCCGCGCCGTTCTGCGCAATTGCATAATACTCATCCGAGACTCCGTCCGGCTGAGGCGGATAATGCGGGTTAGGATTGGAAATACCGTTTTTCCCGATATATGAAGTTAAAATCGCCTTATACTGGCATCCTTTGGAAAGCTCCTCGGACAATTCGAGCAGAGGTAAGCCGGCACCTGCGCGTATGGCGTTTATATAACCGAGCGCACCGTAAAGCTTACTGTCGCGTATTACTCCAGGCTCTAAAGGAAGAACTGCGTCCTGCGGATGAATTTCAAAATAATCTGACTCGCTGTTATATATTTCTACACTTTCATTGTAAATTTTTCGTGCACGGGAAAGAAGCTCCCGTTCCTGATCGGTATACGGAACATCAGACCAATTATCAAAGTATGTAGATCTGAGACTGCCGATTATACGGCCACCTGTACTGTCAAAAACAGGAAATGCGTCGGATGGTATAGTATAATTTCTCGCGCAGTTTCCGTACATTCCCGGAGTGGGAACTGCATTTGATACTATACCATACGAGCTCCAGCTGATAAGCTTAAACTGTTCGCTTTTCCCGACCGATTCGCAATAATCATAAAAGTTACTGCCGCCTTCCATCAGCTGCCTGTTCATATAAAATGTACGGCTGTCAAACTGAATATTTGCGGGTCTGCCGAAATACTTTGATACGGCGTTCCACATAATCACCGCATGTCTTGCAATATATTCGCCGTACACCGCATCACTGTTATACAGTTCCAGCGCTGCATTTTTATCGGCAACATTGGAAGAATAGCCGGTAACGCCCCATATAATATCGTTTGAGTCCGTATATGTAACAACCGAAGACGATGAGTAAGACGCTTTATCTCCAAAATTGCCGGCATTTGATGTAAATGTGTCGCCGAAAATACAATAGCTGACTATCTGACCTTTTGAATTTGTTTCAATAAAGAGAAAATCATTATGACTTGCACCGTCAAAAGAATATGAATTTCCGCCGAAGATTGATTTTGTACGCAGTTTTTCTTTGCCGTACATATCATATATCTGCGCAAGCGAAGTATCACTGTACACGGTTTTACCGTTCATATTGAACAGTAATTCCGCAGAAGCGGCAAACGAAAACTGAAAACAGCCAAGCAGCAAAAAAGCGGCTGTAATACAAGAAATTAAGATTTTTAACCTTTTCATAATTTCCTCCGTTAATTTTTTTAAATATTATAACTCCGTTTGGTGTTCTTTTCAAGAATAATTATTTTTTGTATTTTATTCTCCTAAACAATAAATGAGTACAAAATTTAAAATATGTCCTAAAATCGTACATTCAGCGGTCATTGTCTATTGAAATAAATCAGGAATTGATTAAAAATAGATAAAAGAGTTAAATAAGGGGACGTCTTTATGAAAATTTTAATACTGAGTTGCTACACGGGAGAGGGGCATAACAGCGCAGCATTTGCCGTAAAAGAAGCGCTGGAACGGTTCGGAGTCACATGTGTCATTGCTGACCCGGTTCTGTTCAGAAGCAAACGCGCCCAGAAGTTCGTATCGTCTTTTTATAACGGTATGATAAAAAACGTTCCTTCCACTTTCGGCATACTGTATAAAGCCGGCGTACTGTATGATTCAACGGGAATCACTTCGCCTGTTTATTATGCAAACGCATCATACGCTCAGTGTTTATATCAGTATATTACCGAGAACGGTTTCGATGCTGTAATATCTACACATCTATATGGTATGGAGGCTTTAACTGCGATTAAACGAAAAGCTATTTTTGACGTTCCGTTTTACGGCGTTCTAACCGACTATACTCTTATTCCGTTTCTCGCCGAAACAAAGCTTGACGGATATTTTGTTCCTCATAAAAGCATTGAAGAAAAACTTATAAGCAGAGGGGTGCCGCGTTCAAACATTTATACGTACGGAATTCCCGTCTCCGGTCGGTTTAACCGTCATATGCCACGCAGTGCTGCACGTGAGAAATTAAAAATAGAGCAGGATAAAAAAATGATTCTTGTAATGAGCGGCGGAATAGGAGGCATAAATCTGATAAAACTGTGCGACGAGCTTGTAGAGAGCACTGACATTAATTATAGGATATTTGCCATGACAGGCAGAAACGAAAGCCTTAAAAATGAAATTGATAAACGTTATAATAACTTAGCACATATACAAGCAGTGCCGTTCACAAGAGACATAAACCTGTACATGAACAGCGCGAACGTACTTTTGACAAAACCCGGAGGGCTCTCAAGCACAGAAGCGGCGGTTGCAAACATACCAATAATTCATGTAAATGCAATACCAGGCTGCGAGACAAAAAATGCCGCTTTTTTTGAAAATCACGGTATGTCATATAACGCCAAAAATACAAGTGAGGCTGTCCGGTACGCTCTCGCACTTACAGAAAACGAGAATGCATGCTCACAAATGATATATAACCAGAAACAAAACATAAATCCCAATGCTGCGTACGACATTGCGAAAAGGGTGGCAAGAATATGAGCATACAACAGATATTTATATGGCTGTGCATAATATCCTGCGCATTTCTGTGCGGCTGCGTAATGTTCAGCAGAATATTGCCGAAAGTTCTGATGAAAAAGGACATATGCGCTCTCAGTTCGGATGGAAATCCCGGAGCGGCAAATGTTTTTACACACTGCGGAATACGTATGGGACTGCTATGTCTTTTTATGGATATGGCAAAAGGCTATTTACCCGTATACATAGCGTACAGAGTTTTTGGCTCAGACAGTTTGCTGTTTTCGCTTGTTATAACCGCCCCCGTTTTAGGGCATGCAATAGCTCCTTTTGATAAAATACGCGGCGGAAAGTGTATCGCCACCGCTTTCGGGGTGCTATTGGCGGTTCTGCCTGTTACACGTTGTGTGTTAATTCTTGCCGGACTATATATATTATTTTCTACGGTAATAAAAATAAATCCAAACAGCATAAGAAGTATATTTACATTTTCACTCTTCGGCTTAATATCGTCTGTATGGCTGCTTTTACACGGTCTTGTATCCATCGCTGCCGGATGCGTGTTAATTTCGGTAATAGCAGTATATAAGCATTTAACCGCAGAAGAAAAATTCCCGCAGTACAAATAGTCAGAAATTAATAAAACAGGCACTTTAATTGCCTGTTTTATTAATTTAAACCAGTTATCATCACTCCTTCAGATGTTTTAGACACAATTACATCCCAGCTCTCACTTACCGCTTTTGAAGGAATACTCTGTATTGCCTCAGCAAATACTCTGACAACCTGATTGCACCATCCTGAGATTTAAGCTGCATCGGAGCTGTCAGAAGTGACGGCGTAATCTCTCCTGCTTTTATAGGCACGGTATAACAATAAGTATTGTTTTCCATTTCAAGCCAACCCTCAGCAGGAACAATCTGAGGCATAACGGAATTCTTCGCAATTATATTTCCGTCTTTGTCTTCCCAATGAGATACAAGACGAACACGTATAAAGGCGCTTATATTTCCGGTATTTTTAACGCTAATCTCATTTTTATACTCGCCGTCAAATTGTTCGTATACCTGACAGCTTACAGATGCCGCAACAAATTCATTTTCGGCCCTGCCTGACTTTGCAAACATATACGAAATTGTAACGCCGCAGACAGCAATAATACTTATTACCGCAAAATATATTAAAAATCGCTTGCCTGCAGTAATTTTAATCATGATACCGCCTGCCTTTGTTTACTATTCCATCGTTTATACCGAAAACATTTTTTATAGGAATACTGTTTCCACTAAGCCAAAACATACTTGTTTTATCACTATCAAAGCTTATAACAGATCCGGCAGTATCATTGTGATTTACAGCTTTCTCAACCGAATCGGAACCGTTGCTGTATCTCCATGACCAGCTGTTCTGTTCTGTAACGGTATAAGTTCCGAACGGCAGCCCATTCACTGTTGCGCTGCCATTGCCGGTTATTGTCACATACATTTCCATTCCATAGCTGCCGGAAATTCTGTATACAAATGTTTGAGTTAAATCTTCGGCACCGCTCTTGATAATAGTAAGATCTGCTGAAAGCGGAATAAATTTGGCATAAAAATCCGTGTGCTCACCATCATAAATACCGTCTGAGTTTTTACGCGGTATGAGCTTGTTTTCGCTATTCACCCAGTTTTCCGGCACAGGTAAAGTACAGGCATTGTCCATATACCATCCCTCAAAGGCAAAGCCTGCGCTTTCTGTCGGCACAGAACCCTGCGCTGCATCACTCATTACCCTTACGTTTTCACTCTTAACACTGACAGCGCCAAAGTTTTCAAATCCGGCTGGTGAAACAATAGACGTGTATGTGAAGGTGACTCTGTTTTCTGTATAATAAAATGTTATAATATTATTTACCGCCTCAGTACCTTCTTCAATGCTTATTGTCCGTAAATAGCTGTCAGAGCCGTAAACGCTGTAATGAGATTTGGAAATTTTGTTGAGTTCATCCTTCTCAAGCGCTTTCCGCAGAAGTGTAGCGCCGTAACGCATCATACCGTTTTCCGCATTCTTAAGCGGTTCACCCGTTTCATAATCAATGTGGCGAACGGTAAACGGATACTCGCATCTGTTGTAATAAAGCTCCAGCTTCAAGCCATTTTCCGTAAGAATTCCGAAAGATGTACTTTTTTGAGCATCATATTCAAATCCGCTGAGCATCAGGGGAGATACATCGATATGATCACCGACAAGCGATACATGATTTGAAGACTGATAAACAGTGTAATTATCATCTTCAGCATTCTGTACATAATGAATTACTGAATACGGAGCATTCTTATTGCCAACATCTGACGAATAATTAAACACTATTATGTTTGCCTTGTCATCAGCAGAAATAACAAGACGTTTCTGATATGAATCTGCAACATAGTTCGGTATAAAAACAAAATTTTCGGTTACAATTGCGTCGGTATTGTCGTCAACAACCTTTGGCTCTATCAAATTCATACCGGTTACTGCATCTCTGTAATAGACAGTATATTTGGTATGCTCCTTATGTACATATTCAAAGACATACTCGTTTACTGCCCCTTCACCCGACTGCATAAGAACAGTATGACTGCTGACAAGCGGATAATATCCTGATTGATATCCTGAGTAAAGCGCCGTCCCTGTTTTTGCCTCAAATGTTCTGTTATTGCCTACCTTGGTGTATCCGTTAATAGGTGATGCAATTTCTATACCGTCAAACATATATTTTATCGTATAAGGGCAGTTTGACGCAGCGCTCCACTTGGCATAGATATCCAAATTATCTTTTACGTAGAATTCTTCGAAATCAATAGCATGTTCAATGCCGCCGTCCATATAAAACCAGCCTACAAATGAAACATTATCATATGGCGGCGGAGGTATGGGAGGCTGTGAAATCTGTGAACCAAAACGCACGGTTATTTCTTCTCCCAATTGATTGTTGACCAAAGCCGTATCAAAAAAACGCACCGTAAATATTTTCGGATCCCACCTTGCATAAAGTGCAAGAGAACCTTCAGGCATGACAGCGTCTTCAAAGTCGTATTCCGAGCCCGGTATGCAGTCAGGCGTTGTATACCAGCCTTTGAATTCAAAGGCATTTTCTTCGACATTAGAGGGATAAGGCGGCACAAAATACATGCTTGAAATATCTGTTCCGAACGGAATTTGCGATGACTGAGGCAGATATGTCCCCCTGTTATAAAAGCTGAGTAAATTTACAGAGCGTGTATAGTAGAGATAAGCTTCGTTATTACGATTAAAGCTCGGCACTTCGTTATCCCGCTGCTGAAAACCTGATATGGGGAAGTAGTCTTCGTCATATGTGAGATTATCGATGCCGGTTGCCGTTGATGTATGATAAAGATAATATCGGTGTCCGCCGTCCTCTTTTATATCAAGGCCCGTTTCATCCTGCCCGTCAAGTAACTCGAGATAATAATACCACGTTTTTGATGAACCGTTGAGCTTAGTCAATGTCATTGTAATATCATATCCTGGCATTTTGGCAAGAAAAGCATAGTAATCTCCTGTAATGCTTGAATTGGCAAGATAACCGTTATCCATGTAATAAAAGATGGGAGAAGATTTATAAATACCGTTTGATTCCCACACACCTTGTATGTCCGCATCATATTTTGCCGTAACCGAATACTCTCTTGCCGCCCCCTCTAAATAGCATTCACGCGTATGTTCCCTATGTTCTTCTTTACCGCATATAAGGTTTCCGTCATTATCAAGACAGCCCAAAATGTATGTAATATCACATTCATGCGTGTGCTCTTCCCTGCCACAGATTATTTCACCACATAACCGGTCGTGAATATGTTCTTCAATAGGACAGTTACAGTCGCCGTCCCCATGAGAATGGGCATTAGTGTTGCATTGATAACAGTCATCTTCGTGTACAAGATGATTACATCTTACAGGAATTGCCGTATATTTAAAATGAGTAGGATTCCATAAATTGAAAATACTGGAGTTATTGTCAACTTCTTCTCCTTGAATAAGATCGCTTGCTTGATACCAATTATTATTTAAATACAAATAATATTTCTCAGCAGAACCTCTTCTTTCCACACGATATAAATATCCGTTTTCAACTCCTCCGGTAAAACTTTCAAACTCACGGAGCTCAGATTGAACCGGGGTAACAGGTTCAGCGTTCATTTTAAGACCATAGCACTCAAGCGTGTGAACGTGGACACAATTCAAGCCACAGCTATTGTTGTGCGAATGCTCCGGAACAGAACAACAGTCTGATGAATGCATATGCTCCTCTTTACCGCAAATGAGTTGACCATAGCAGAAATCACTGTGAGTATGTTCTGCAACATTACATATCAGATTTCCGTTGTTATCATAACAACCGCCGAAATGCTCCGGGTGTTCAGACTGATAAATATGCTCATGCAGCTCTTTTCCGCACCATCTGAAATTAGTTCCTTTAAATGTCATCGTATAAGTATTTCGCTTATAATAAACATTGATAATTGCGCTTCCGTCGCCGCTGATATATACATTTTTATCCGTTTTGGAATTATTGTATGTAAAATACTGAATTTCATCATTATCAACGCCTGTTGCACCGCGCACATTGTCCGAGCCGCTTACGTAAGTTCCCGTCTGCGCACTCGCTGTGCGGTAGCCCCAAAACGAATAATTATCATCATCTGCGTTTTCCGCCCAATATACAATTGTGTATCCTGCCGACGCACGCTCCCACTCCGCTAAATAACCCGCCATTTCATCGAGGACTGTATCACTCAGGGAGGTAAGCTCGCCTACCTTATACGAGCCGTCGGGATTTGTTAAAAATTCACCTGTTTTCTCATCCTTCAAAATTTCACGCCAGCCCACAAAAACATATCCGGGCTTAGAGGGTGTGGGAACAGAAACAGGAGTACCGTATCTTGCATATAACGGCTCTACGCCGTAACCCCCGTCAAGCTTGAACGTCATTAAATAATATTCCCGGTCATAATATATTTCCACAACCGTGCTTCCGTCAGCCGCTACTTCAATATTTTCGAAAGGCAAAACATAAAAGCCGTTCATATCGTTTTTTGCCTCGGCATTTGTCAGATTTCCTACAAAGTCCGACATTAAAACAGTATCAAAAAGTGTATAGTTATCATCGGATATATTCTGACGGTAATGCTCAACCTGATATCTCACATTGTGAGGATGATACCATACTTCAATTGTTATATCAGACTGTATATCCGAATAATTCAGAACTACATTTAAAGCCTCCTGTGCTCCGTCAGGGCTTTGCCTGTCCATTGCGGTATAACCGACAATTGCAGGACTTTTAACAGTCGCAGACAAATCTGACCCTCCTGCCACAACAGCAACGTAGGATTCTGCGGCACGACGACCGTTTGTAAAATAATAGTCAACAGTGACAGTATAAGTTGTAAGATCTCCGAAATTATCAGATACTGATGCTTTGAGCGCAATTTCACTATTTTCTAAAATCTGCTGTGCTTTTGACGCACTCACCGTGTTTGTGTTATCCGTGTTGTCATAATTAGTTACGAAAACGTTTACGGCATCGCTCAAGATTTCCTGACTGCCCAATTTAATTTTACAGCGCACTTTCACTTTATTATCGTTGCTTAAAGCGTTGGAAACAAGAGAATAAGAAACAGTAAGAACATCGTTTTTCTCATTATAGATATCCACCCACTGATCCGCAGTAAAAATCTGCCACTGATAAGAATTGACACCTTCTTTATTTAATGCCGCCAGGAGCTGCGCCTTGTCAGCCGGGGTAATATAAACATCATGAACTTCTATACCGTTTTGCATAATTACCGCTTGTATTGCGTTAGTGTTATCAGCTGCCGCTGAAAAAGAATTAATAGAAAAACCGGCAAATATCAAAATGCTTAGTATAAGCGACAGTATTCTTCTTTTCATATACTCACCCCGCTTTGAATCACTTTGCTTTTAAAGAATCCCATGCTTGCTCTGCATCAGTAAAACCGCCTGCCTGAGCTGCATAACATTCAAAATTTATGCTTCCGGCTTTATTTTTTATAAAATCCATATCAGAATTACCGATTTCGGATGAAACTGAAATAATATTTTTGTTTATAATATCAGCCGAAAAGTCACTGTCGGCGGAGGCTAAGCGGTAATATATATCTTTACCGTCATTATCTGTCTTAAGGTAAATCCATGAGTAATCAATCTCAAAGCTTAAAAACTTTTTTTCACCCGTTTTCGAGAGTGCATAGCTGTAATCGTTACGTAGCCAATTCTCTGCGCTCACAGACACAAATATATAAATAGGTGAAGCAGACGCTAAAGCAGGCGGAGTATAAGTCACCGTTGCCCTTTTAACAAGGTCAACACCCGGAATTATCATATATTTCTGATTAATATTACCGGAATCATCAACCATATCGCCTATAGTGGTATTATTTTCGTCTTCTGTGAGAGTCAGCCTCCCGAAAGGCAAAACTGACACCATACTTTCACCTGACGCACGGGTAACGTAACGAGAAAATGTAACACCTGTTATTAAAAATGCTGCAAGAGCAAAATATAAAATATATACTCTGATAGGTATCACAAAATGCTTTGAAACATCACAACTTTTAGTTTTTAGCATTTTCATCGCCGTCACCCCCGGATGACCTTCTTTTGCACATTTTGCTTATAAAAAAAGAACATTCAATAATTAACAATCCTAAAATCAAAAGAAGCAGCATGCCGAACGGCGTTTTTAAAAAGGCTATGACCGCACCAAATCCTGCAATTCTCAACACTACCTTACCGATTATCAAATCAGGTGAAACCGTTTTTTCATCAGGCGTATTATTTGCGTCACCTTTTGTTACAAATCCTTTGTCATTTTTGCCGATAATCCTGTGAGTCACTGTATTATCACCGTTTTTATACGTTATTATATCTCCTATTTTATAGTTCTCTAAACTTTTAATGATTATCAGATCACCAACTTCTATACTGCCACTCATACTTCCCGAAACGACAACCGCCGATGACCATCCGAAAAAGGAAGGATTATCGACGCCGCCTATTGTACGGGCAATAAAAATGTAAAGATTGAATATAATTATTACTGCCAAAAACAGCGTTATGGTTACGCTTGCGACGTATCCGACATACTTAAATATTTTATACATTTTTATTTCGAATTTTAGTAACTGTAAGTATAATAAGCAATATTCCGCTTATGCACATAAGGGATATATAAACGCTAATCAAAGTATCATCTCCTGTCTCAGGAGGTGAAGGAATAATATGACCGCTTGCGTCTTTTACAATTACATACAGCCCCGCAGTAATATCATCCGTCGCGAGATTACCCAGCGTTGTGTCTGTCATATCCCGAACATCATCCTTTGAAAATTCCCAAATCCACGATATATCAAAATCCTGTACATGCCCGCTTTGCAGCTCGCCCGTTACAGCACGAAGCACTGACGAATGCAAAACTCCGTCCGGCAATTGAAAAGAATCGGTATCACTGAAAGTACCGTCACCGAGCGACACTATAACAGGTAGCAAATCATTGCTTTTTATAGTGTATAAAACAGCTGTATATTCAATCTTGTCTTCGGATGCATTTTTTAGGCGTACAACACTTTCCCCACCTGTTCCCGGCGCGATTATTCTGTCACCGTTTGCCGACTTCGCATTATCGTACAGTGCTTCAAACAGACTCAGTCTGACGGCACCGTTTAAATCGACGCCCACCGAACTGTTCCAAGTCAGTGAATTATGTTTGTATGTAATCACATGCTTGGGACTGTCAGCTCTGTCAGCATAAGTAAGAGCCATTACAAAAGGCAGTGTTACCGCCTCTAAAATAAATAAAATCAAAACAGCAGGCAGCAACCATGATATTTGCTTATTAAACTTTTTCATCACGGCTGTTACTCCTATTAAGTATTTATATATCAAACAACTGATATCAACGCACCGCTGTATGGCAATGAGCAGATATCAGTCCGAAAAACCGCCTGCACCCGCCACAAATTACAGGCGGTTTTTCGAATTAATTTAAAACGAATATGCGTTTAATCAATCTATCTGAGTCACGGTTACGGTAGCACTGAGCTTAATGGTATTGGTGGTGCCAGCAGCTTCAAGATTACCAAGTGCTGTATCTTTTTCATCATTTTGACTGCTTACGGAGCCTGTAGTACCATCAAAAGCCCATGCCCAGCTGTAAGCGCCGTCCAAACCGTCAATAGTCGAAAGATCGGTACCCGGTGCATATTCGCCGTTAAAAGACTCAACAGCAGCTTTTACGGCAGCCTCAAATTCATCAGCAGAGCTGTAATTCAAACCGTTTATCGCACTGCCGTTAACTGTTACTACAACCGGACAATAAAAAGCGTCGTCAACAAACCATCCGGTGAGCTCAATATCTGCCTTTTTAGTTACATTGACAGCAGTTTCAGGCGTTCCACTAATCGCAACACCTGTAAACTCTCCCGACGTACCGGGAGCTAACACCTTTACATCAGACGAAACAGACATATCAAATTCTCTGTCGCCTTTTTCAGCAACATCATATTCATCGGCAAAAGCACTACCGGTAACAGTTGCTTCAACACCCCACTTTGCAACACGCGCACTGTCAGAGCCTTCGGCATTCGTAACATACTTTGCAAAAGTGCCGCCTACAAAACAAGATGTCATAAGTGTAAGAGCTAACATTATAATGCTAACTCTCATAATCCGGTTTTTCTTCATGCTAAATTTCCTCCTTTAATTTTTATAATATGTAAATTTTGTAAAATGTGGCTTTTACAAAAAACATATACCATGTAAACTATTCTCGGTTATCTGGATTTTTAAAATTATCGCCAACATTTTGCTGCTGTGAAGCTGTGATTGCTCTCAGTCGTTCAAGCTCACTTTCAAGCTCTGCGGTTTTCTGATTTTTCATGCCAGCAATCTTTTGTCTTCGTATAATATCATAAATAATAAACGCAAGAAGCGGTATTCCTATAAATAATACCATACCGAGCGGCTGCTGCAAAAACATTGCAAAATCACCAATCTTGGAAATTCTAAAACGATATTTACCTACAATATTTTCTTCGTTTACAGGTATCGCATCCGCAGTATTATTCGCGTCACCCTTTGTAATAAATTCACGTTTACCATCCGCTGTCACATGGGTCTCAATAATCCGATGAGTAACAACAACTGATGAGCCCGTTTCCATGAATGCAATAATGTCACCTATTTTCAGTTTATCCGGATCCTCTTTCCCTATAAACACCAAGTCCCCTGCCTCTATATGGTCCGGCGCATCGCCGCTCATTGACCCGGAAAGAACAACCAGCGGGGTTATTCCGAATACAGACGGCGGTTTTTGCGGGTTTATCGTTCCCTTAATAATAATCACAAGATTACAAACCAGCATAAATCCGAACACTACGCATAAAACTATGCCTACAGCCGATAATACAATATTAGTGACACATGTTTTGTCGTTTTTTTTCACTTCATCCACGTTTGTTTTACCTCCTGATAAACAGCGTGTTTGAAAAAGTATATACCATATGATGAATAGAGTTAAAACTTTATAAATTATAACACTCGATTTTCGAGATGTCAATGAGTAATTCTCAAATAACAAGAATTGCATATAAAAATTTACATAATTATGCTATAAATTTCAGTACAATGGAAGAAAGGGTGAATTGTCAATGCTTACTTTCGGAGAGCGCTTAAAGTGTGCACGCGAAAGGAAGGGAATGACACAGCAACAGGTTAAAAACCTTATAAATATAAGCGATAAATCACTTTCGCGTTACGAAACTAACGTTTCGTCACCTGACCCGGATACTATAGCTAAACTGATTAAACTTTACGACGTGTCGGCAGACTATATTTTAGGTCTGTCACCTATAATGGGTGAATCCACACACTGCGATGAAAAGAAGTTTAATATTTACAGCTGTATCTTTAAAGGTCTGGATGAGCTTTCGGATGAATATAAGCGTAAAGTCGAAGAATATGTACAAATGCTTTGCGTATGTGAACGCAGCAGAAAGAAAGCAGAACATAACAAAAACAGCGGTGCAGTTATTTGACTGCACCGCTTTATATTTCTAACTATCCGAGCGCTACATCCAGCACCATCATAAGGGAAAAACCAAATGCTGCTCCTACCGTACCTATATTACTGTGGTCACCGAACTGCGATTCCGGAATAAGCTCCTCAACAACCACATATATCATAGCTCCAGCAGCAAATGACAGAATATACGGAAGCACTGGTGTAACAAATGACGTAAGCGCAAGAGTTATAAGTGCGCCGGCAGGTTCAACAATCCCCGATAAGACGCCGTATGAAAATGCCCGTCTACGTGAAATCCCGCTACTGATAAGCGGCATAGATATAATAGCACCCTCCGGAAAATTCTGAACTGCAATACCGACTGCCAAAGCAAAAGCACCTGCCGTTGAAATTACAGCGTCGCCCATGGAAATACCTGCAAATACTACGCCGACCGCCATTCCCTCGGGCAAATTATGAAGTGTAACGGCAAGCACAAGCATCACGGATTTTTTAAGGTCGCTCTTTCTTCCTTCGGGCGCATCCGAATTAAAATGAAGATGCGGAATCAGAGAGTCAAGCAGCAAAAGGAAGCCAATTCCGAGTAAAAAACCTACAACAGCCGGTAACCATGCAAGTCCCTCTCCATAGGTGCTTTCAGACATGTCAATCGCAGGAATAAGCAAAGACCATACTGACGCCGCTATCATGACACCGGATGCAAATCCGAGCAATAATTTCTGAAGCCAGTTTTTCATTTCACGACTTAAGAAAAACACCATTGACGAGCCCGCGACAGTTCCAAGTAAAGGCAAAAGCAGACCGATAAATATTTTCATTGTATCATTCATAGAATTATCCTCATTATCTAATACATTTTAATTTATTATAACACACAAGCAGTAAAAAAAGAAGCGCAAAACCGCGCTTCTTAATTTTTTTATTATCATAAAAATAAAATTATATGCCTCTCGTCCTCATAATATGACATAAATTTTTAATCTTTAGATGTATAATTGCAATAAACGGAGGTTACTGTATGGAAAAAGCAGGATTTAAAAGAAAGCTTCAGGCAATAGAGACTGCAGCTTACAAGCTGTTAAATTATATTTTGTCTGCCGCAGCAGGCTTTATTATTTCAAGAGCGGGCATTAAAAATATTTTTTCACCGTTCTCCTTGTCGTTTTTATCTGTTGCTCCCGGCTCCGGAATGTCTGTAATCAGTCTTTTTTCAGGCACTGTCGCCGGTTTTGCAACAAAGGCGTTTTCGGTTCATAATTTTAAATACATTTGCGCTGACACTATCATGCTTGCTATGATTCTTATTTGTGGAAAGAAAAGGTACTTAAGTCATGTTTACACGCCGGTTTTACCGGCTGTCATATGCTTTATAAGCGGATTTATTTTTTTATTTGCAGATGAATTCAGCCTATACGGCATTCTGCTTCTTTTATGCGAGTCTTTAATTTGCGGATGCAGCGCATATTTTGGCAATTATTTTATAAAAGCTGCCCGTAAAAAATCTCAAATGGATTCTCGCGATATTATTTCTCTCAACATCACACTGCTTATTTTAATTTGTGCGCTCGATAATTTTTATGTTTACGGATTCTCTGTATCACTTATTTTCGTAGTGCTTCTCATTTTTATGTGTGCATATTTTCTTGACAGAAAACTTGCTGCGGTATTTACGCTGTCTCTTTGCTTTGTAATATCTCTTTTGCATCCAGCAAACGAAAAATACATTTTAATCCTATACATTCCGGCACTGATTTGCATATTAGTATCTAAATTTGACAAAAAATATATTGAGGCTTCCTACTGTTTGCCGTTTTTCACGCTTTCAACAGCAATTTACGGCGTTTTCGGATTCAATCTTCAGCTGCTTTTGGCGCCGCTTATCGCAGCATTTATTTTCAGACTTTTTCCAAAAGCAAAGCTTGAGCGCGTTTTATCAAATTATTTTGAAATTTCCACAGAATTTGATGACGCATCAGATACTACAAAGGATGAGCTGTGTACCAAATTTAAAACAAGCACAAATAATCTTGTTCGTGAAATCAACGATACTAACATATCACCGCTGGTGAGCGGAGAATCCGAAGAAAAGATGAAACGATATCTTTATCTGAATAAATGCCGTGACATTACATTTGTAAATTATTTCAGTGCGGAGGGCAAACAAATTACCGCCCTATACTGCAAGTGTGACCATAAACCCAACTTTCAGGCAATTAGGAAGAAGCTTTCGGAATCCGTAGGAAAAAACTTTGTTATAAATAGTGAAAACTATGATGGCAGGATTTGCTCTCTTAAATTTGAACAGGCAGATAATTTCAAAGTTGAATGTTTCGCACTCTATAAGCCCAAACGCGGTGAAAATGTCTGCGGCGACAATGTATGCGCCTTTAAATCGGTAAACTCTGTTTATAATATAATTTTGGCGGACGGAATGGGAAGCGGAAAGGACGCATATATCAAAAGCAATAATACAATCACATTACTGAAAAAATTGCTGAAATCAGGTGTATCTCCGGATAAAGCAATAGAATCCGTAAATGCTTCTATGGAAATGCTGAAGGAGGAAATAGGCTTTTCAACCATTGACCTATGCAGTATATCGCTTGAGAGCGGGGTGGCAAAATTTTATAAATGCGGAGCTTACGGAGGATATATACTTAGAAATAAAAAGCTTATAAAAATAAACGGAGGAGGTTATCCGGCGGGACTCACTGAAAAAATAACGTTTTCCTATTCCGGCGCTTCTCTTGAAGACGGCGATTTTATAGTAATAATGTCCGACGGTGTGGCAGGAGCGTGTGAGCAGATACAGGCTGCACTTTTAATGAGCAAACACGATGAACCCGAAGCACTGACAAGAGAACTGATTGACTGTGCATATAATAATATCCCTCCCGAACACGACGATGATATGACTGTTCTAACAGCCAAAGTGACAAAACGCCGATTTGAATAAAAAGTCGATTAAAGGTCAAAATATAACCAAACGTCATAAAAAGGATTAGGGTTATGTTTAAAGGGGTCGGCAGACAAGTTGTAGTGCTTAGAAACACTGACAGTCAAATATTTGAGGAAGCAATATTTATAATAAAAGACGGAGCCAAAGTCAGCAAACCGGATATGCTCACTGAATGCGAAAGAATAATCAGAAATAATTACACCGGAAATAGGAAATATATAACAAAAAGAAAAAACGCAAAAAACAAAACACTTTTTTTAGGTATCGCAGCAGCTATATTATTTATTGCAACGATAATTACTGTTATAAGCTGTTTGTAACACAAAATATCGCTAACACATAGGATATATTGAATTCAATGTGTGAGGTGAAAGTAAATGTGTTTCAAGAATTTGTTCGGCGATGACAATTGTTGCTGGATAATAATAATCGCGCTTCTTATCATCTGCTGCTGCAACGATTAATTCCTAAAAAACATACGCCCGTTAAAAACGGGCGTATGTTGTTTTTTTACGCTTAATTAAGATTAACCGGCTATACGTTAAAACGGAAAAGTATTACATCGCCGTCCTGTACCACATATTCCTTTCCCTCGCTTCTGACAAGTCCTTTCTCCTTAGCCGCCGACATACTTTTACATTCAACAAGCGCATCATATGAAACGACCTCGGCACGTATGAAACCGCGTTCAAAATCAGAATGTATTTTCCCTGCCGCCTGCGGCGCACGCGTTCCCCTGGTGATAGTCCAGGCTTTGGTTTCCATCTCTCCCGATGTTATATAGCTGATTAAATTAAGTAAGGAATAGCACTTTTTTACAAGTCTGTCAAGACCGCTGCTTTCAAATCCCAGTTCCTCAAGAAACATTTTCTTTTCATCATCATCAAGTTCGCTTATTTCCTGTTCAACCTGCGCACATATTGTAAGAATTTCAGAGCCATTTTCCTTAGCGTACTTATCTACAAGCTTCACATAATCATTGCTGCCGCCGATGTCGCTGTCGCTGACATTGCAAGCATAAATCACCGGCTTGTTTGTAAGCAACTGCACCGAGCGCATTATCTCCTTTTCATCATCACTCAGTCCTACCGTATTGGCAAGCTTGCCTGCTTCAAGTGCATCCTTGATTTTTTCAAACATATTAAGGTCTGTCTGATACTTTTTGTCACCCTTTAGTAGCTTTTTGACGCGATCTATATGCTTATCCACGCTTTCCATATCAGCAAAAATAAGTTCAAGATTGATTGTTTCAATATCCCTTATAGGATCAACCGAGCCGTCAACATGCACGATGTTTTCATTATCGAAGCATCTGACAACATGGACAATTGCGTCAACCTCACGTATATTGGAAAGAAACTTGTTTCCGAGCCCCTCGCCTTTGGATGCACCTTTGACAAGCCCCGCAATATCAACAAATTCTATTACAGCAGGTACGATTTTTTTTGAGTTGTGCATTTTTGCCAAAACGTCCAAACGGCTGTCCGGCACACATACAACGCCGACATTTGGTTCAATAGTGCAAAACGGATAGTTTTCAGATTGTGCTTTTGAATTAGTTATTGCATTAAACAGAGTACTCTTCCCTACATTCGGTAAGCCGACGATACCAAGCTTCATTTTCTTCTCCTTTGTTTAAAGTCTGATTTATTAAAACCCAAAAAAATGGAGCAAGCCGTTAACAGCTTGCTCCGACATGGTGGACCTAAGGGGAATCGAACCCCTGACCTATGCGTTGCGAACGCATCGCTCTACCAACTGAGCTATAAGCCCGCATAAGCGGAGAGATGCAAACCTCCGCGTCAAAATTATTTCTTTAGGGCGACAGCCTTAAGCGCTTTTTCAACAATGCCGACAGCATTAACTTTATAATGTTCCAAAACCTTAAGCGCTGCGGCGCTTCTGCCAAATTCGTCATTCACACCGTGGCGTACCACAGGACAAGGGACGTTTTCACTGACTATTTCACATACTGCGCTGCCGAGACCGCCGATAACTGAATGTTCCTCTGTGGTCACAATTGCACCGCATTTAATAGCATAGTCTAAAATAAGCTGTTTGTCAAGAGGTTTTATTGAAGAAATATTAATAATTGCAGCATTTATACCCTTCTGATGAGCCAGTATTTCAGCTGCTTCAAGCGCCTGTGCAACCATGAGTCCCGTTGCGACTATTGCAACATCTTTTCCGTCCTTAAGCACAACGCCTTTTCCGATTTCAAACTTATAATCATCAGGCAGAATCTGCTCAACCGGCATTCTGCCGAAGCGAAGATATACGGGACCGTAATACTCTGCTGCCGCCTTTACCGCCAGTCTTGCCTCAATTGGATCGGCAGGGTTTATTACAACCATTCCGGGAATAGTGCGCATCAGCGCTATATCTTCATTGCACTGATGCGTCGCCCCGTCTTCACCGACGCTGAGACCTGCATGCGTCGCTCCTATTTTAACATTAAGATGCGGATAACCTATTGAATTCCTAACCTGTTCAAATGCACGTCCGGCCGCAAACATTGCAAAAGAGCTGGCAAACACTGTTTTTCCGCATGCCGCCATACCTGCCGCAACAGTCATCATGTTTGCCTCCGCTATACCGCACTCTATAAATCTTTCGGGATACTTTTCTGCAAATATTTTTGTCTTTGTTGCCTCGGAAAGGTCGGCGTCAAGCACATATAAATCGTACTGCTCGGCAAATTCGGCAAGCGCTTTACCATAACTTTCTCTTGTAGCTTCCTTTAACATAATTATTTAACCTCCCTGAGCTCGTTTAAAGCAATTTCATATTGTTCATCATTCGGAGCTGTTCCATGCCATGATACAACATTTTCCATAAAAGACACACCTTTGCCCTTTACGGAATTTGCAATAATCACAGTAGGTCTTTCCTTTTCATCACGGGCTTTATTAAAAGCGTTTTCGATTTCATCAAAATCATGAGCATCTATAACGATAACGTTAAAACCAAAAGCACGCATTTTATCCTCGAGAGGTTCACAGGACATAACATCAGAGCACTTACCGTCAATCTGCAAGCCGTTTCGGTCAATTATAACACAAAGATTGGACAGCTTGTAGTGAGAAGCAAACATAAACGCCTCCCAAACTTGACCTTCTT
>CABULU010000001.1 GCA_902492505.1 uncultured Eubacteriales bacterium | reverse complement strand
GCACAAGCTCGATTTTCCGCCGCGCGCTTTTTTCCCCGCCTCCGTAAAGCATCATGGCAAGCTCACCGCGGGTAAGTATATTTCCCGGACGCAGCGTATTGTCGCGATAGCATACGCACAGACCGTGTTCAAGCAGTTTTTTAGCAGGAGCAAAAACCGCACTGTCGGGAAAGACGTCGGAAAACGGGCACATATCCAGCAGCTGTGACACAGTAACCACGCGATAACCGCTGCCGTAAAGCAGTTCAAGCTGCTTTTCAAGCCCGTGCGCAACCGGCGAGCGGCGGGACATATTATAGCCGTCCTTTTGAAAAATTATCTGACCGCACATACTGTCCGGGTCTGCCTTTAGCGCGCGTTCAACGGGTTTCCACATTGCCTCTACCTCCGCTTCATAAGTCGAAAGCGGAAGCCAGCCCGCGCCGTCAAATTCGGCGGCAAGGTACTGATAGCCCATGACGGCATAGGCGTCATAAGAAGAAAGCCCGTCATAGGTCTTATCGACATAATGCGGAGGACGCGACAGCCGGATATTATATCCGTAATTTTCCCGCATATAGTCGTCCATTTTTTTAAGATCCGCAATTACCTCGTCTATATTTTTCAGCGGATCGCGGTTGCCGTAAATCAGCGGCTTGGGGCCAAACAGAACGTGCGCCCAGGTATGACTTGTTATCTCATGTCCGCCCTCAAGTATTTTAGCGGTAAGCTGCGGGCAGGCTTTAACGCCGCCGAAAGCGTCCTTTTCAAAATCGGGATAGTGGTCAAATTTAACACCGCCCCAAGCCGCCGTGCCCTCCCGTCCGACAGTATCGGGATAGTTTTTAGACGTGTCGCCAACAACGTCAAAGGTTCCGCGCGCACCGTATTTTTCAAGCGTCTCCAAAATACACAGCGTCAGCGGCTTGTCACCGTCCCTTGGAGGATTGGCGGGAAGTGCGCACGGACCGTCGTCAAAGGTCATGGCGACAACACGCTCTTTAAGCGCCACCCTCTCGATACGGCGCACAGGCGACAGATAAACGGGTGTGCGCGCCTTTATTTCATCCTGAAAACGGTGTTTCAGCCTTTTGGCGCAGCCGATAGCTTTTGTTACAAGCGACATGTGTTTTCCTCCTCAAAATCCGAAAACATCGCGAAATACCGCGTATATAAAATAGATTAAAGCCTTAATTGTTTTTTTGACGCTCGGATTGCGGCGCGCAAGATTTAAACGCGTCTTACCCTTTTGCAACCAGCGGCAGCGGCGGACAAAAACCGCCTTTGTTTTTCCGCTGCGCAGCGCGGACTTCAGTTCTGAAAGGCTGCCGCACTCAACCTCGGTATAGCTGCCCGCAAGCTCGTCAGCACCGTGTGCGTCGCTGCCGCCCGTCTGCGGCAGACCTCTGACAGCGGCATAATTTGCCGCGCGCACATTTGCATCCTTTATTTTCATGGGTGCGCGCGAGTTTGCCGTCTCTATAAAGTCGAAATCTACACCTTCAAAATTTTTTTCATCGGCGTTTTTGTACTCAAAAGGGTGTGCCAGCACCGCAAGTCCGCCGTGCGCATGTATCTGCGCCACAGCGCTCCCTGCGTCAGGAAGTCCGTTTTCCCTGAGCTTTACAAAATCGATATCGCTTACAAAAAGCCCCAGCACATGCCCGACCCTGGTGGAAATCTCCGTTGCCGGAATAAGCAGCACACTGTCAGACTGAGGCAGCGGGGTACACATATTGTGGTCGCAAACCGCAATCGCGTCCAGACCGCGCTTTTTTGCCTCTCTGACAAGACCCGCGATGTCGGTGCGCCCGTCGGAGGCTGTAGTATGAACATGAAGATCCGCTTTAAAAACCATTTACGTCCTCTCTGTCAGTGATTTTAAATATACGCGGTACGGCTTACGGTCGCCTCTTTCGCTCAGCCCGTTTTTAACATTCGGATTGAAAAAGTCGGCGGCACCGCCAAAAAACGCACCGATATTTCCCCGCCTTAAGTACCCTAACATCGCCGCAAAATCAGACGGATAATACACCATTTTTACGTCACGCCCGCCGTCATAAGCCGGCAGCGGCAGGTTAAGCGCCGCCGCATACCACATATAAGTAAAGTTTGAGCCGCAGACGCGCGTTAAAGGATAAGTGCCCCATACACGGGGATTTACCTCAAGAAGACGGCAGACACCCCTCGCATCCGCTTTGAACTCAAACATTGCAATTCCTGAATAGTTTTTCGCTTCAACAAGCCTTTCAACATCAGCCAAAAGCCGCGGCGCGTCTGTTTTTATACAGCAGCTGGACGGGCCGCCGGACACGGGGTACTCGCGTATACGCCTGTGACAAAGCGACGCGAGCACCTGACCGTCCTTTGCCAGAACGGAGCAGCCCGCGCCGTAACCGCCAAGGTACTCCTGAATAACCGGCGGCTGACCCGTTATATTTTCAAAATTCTTTGCCGCAGCGACAAGCTTTTCCCTGTCCCGCGCAATAACATAACGCGCAGCGGCGGAAAGCCCCGCCTTTTCACCGCAGACCGGCTTTACTACAACGGGAAAATCAAAAGACTCATTTAAAGAATATGCGCGCGGCACGGCAATACCGAGTGACCTCGCAAATTCACAAATCCTTGCCTTATCGTTAAAAAAATCAAGCTGCTCAGGTGACGGCACAAGCAATCCGCAAACACTTTTCAGCTGAGAGGCGGCGCCGCTTACATATTCAAGCGTTTTCGCACCTACCGGAAACAGCGCCGGCTTTTCACCCGTTTTTTCCGCTATCCTTTTACACAGCTGAAAAAGTCCCGTCCCGCCTTGCATTTTCCGAGAAATAACCTCACGCTCAAAAACACCGCGCGAAAAAAATCCCGCAGGATTTTTTATATCATCATATTCACACGCGATAACACGCACGCCGCTGTCCGCCAGATCACGAATCAGAGCAAGCGACATTCTGTAATGCGCGTCAGTAACAATCGCCGTCATATATCTCTCCAAATGATTATTTTACGTGTTATAAATTATACCAAAATAAGCTGTATTTGTCAATCAAACGGGTGGCAGCTTATATATTAAGTATACAAAAATAAAGCGGGGAAATTCCCCGCTTTAAATATTATCCCAAAACAGTATAATACAGCCACAAAACCGTATATCTGTCCTTTAAATCCTTGGCGTACAGCACCGCGTCGTCAATAACGCTGCGCCCGTAAAACTTTTCAAAGTCGTTATAATCCATGCCCGCAGTCTTCAAAATCTCACAAAGCTCCAAAGAGGACGTGGCATCACTCAAAACCTTACGTATCTGCGTCCATTTTTTACGGTAGATTTCAGGAAGATTTGAGCCGTAAAAATTCAGCTTATCCTGAAGCGCGATAACACCCTGCGCGGCAAAACCGTAGCTCTCCTTTATGTGCTTTTCCCAGTCGTCACGGTCAAACGCCCTGATTTTTTCCGGCATTTTATCAAGAGCCAGCAGCTTTTCACGCAGCTTCTGCGTCTCCACAGTCGAATACACAACGTCAATCCCGTGCAGCAGATAGCCGCGGTTTTTGACAATGCCCGTAATTTCAAAATAGTGCGACAGATGATGCTCGCTGCCGGAGGCGGGACGGGAGTTTTTGACATAAGCCATGGCTATTCCTACAATAACGAGTGCCTCCATCAACGTCTTTATTGTCTCGGAGTCGCGCTTTTCGATACCGCCCGCCAGCGCGCGGGTTTTAAGCACGGTGTCGTAGGTTAAATCATACACGTACTGACACAAATACTCCCCGTTTATCAGCGCGCTGAGCTTCCAGTCGTTGAGCGCCGAGTATTTGCCGATAATATCGCCGAAGCCCGATTTTATCATATCCATAGGCGCCTTACGCAAAACGTCTACATCCCCGATAATAGCCGCGGGCACATGAGCGTTGAAGGTGGTTTTCATATTACCCGTTATCATTGCCGCGCCGACAGATGCATATCCGTCCATCGACGGAGCGGTAGCAACAATAAAATACGGCAGACCCTTTTTAAAACTGACATACTTGCAAAGGTCGTTTATAACACCCGAACCGACGCCGACAATAAGGTCGGTCTTTTCCGATACATCGGCATTTAGTGCCTCAATAGCCTGCTCGTTTGGAATAAGCAGCCCGTCCGGCTCAAACACATGCAGCTTTTCAGTTTTATCTTTCAAAAGCTCGAAAACACGGGCGCCGCAGGCGCGGTATGTATTGACATCCGCCGCAATAACGATATTTTTGTACTTTTCACAAAGCTCAGGTAACGAATTTACGGCGCCGGCGCCGATTTCCACCCGCTCGATGTCGCAAAAGTGGTCTTTACCGCAGGCACAGCCCGTTTTTCCTTTTAAAAGTCCGTTTATATCCATAAAAACTCCTCCTTAAAGAAATCTCTTCATAATTTCGGGAAAATACCTGTAATCGTCAACTGCTATAAAATTGAAGTCGGACAGATAAACCGCCTCGTCATTGCCGCCGGGACCGTAGTCATCCCCTACAAAAACAGTCTCATCATGCAAAATGCCGTGCGCTTTGCAGTATCTGTCCAGCGCATAGTATTTGTTATACGGAAACGGCGCCATGTCAAAGGAGGACGAACCGCCCACAAACACGGTGTAATCGTTAAATACCGACTTTACATCATCGTAAAACGCACGCCGTTTTTTACGATCGGGGTCAAATGCGAGCTTATCGGCAAGCTCGGCTTTTGTGCCAAGCAGCGGAAAGGTTACGCAGCCCGACGCATGATACTCTGCATTATCCCCCGCAAAATCAGTAAATCCGTATTTTTCCCGCAGCATGGTAACGCGCTTTTCCACCGTCTCTCTGTCAACCGGCATTACATTGTCTTCCTTTATCACAAGCTCTCCCGTGCCGCTGTCAAACTCCGCGTACTGCATACCGTAATTGCCGATAATATCAATCGGAAAACGACCCATCTGCTCAAAAATTCTGCGGCACATACCCGCACCCGCCATAATCAGCTTATATCTTTTTGAAAGCTGTTCAAGAACCGCACGGTTTTTGTCCGACAGCGGGCTTTTATGCTGGGTCAGCGTTCCGTCCAAATCAAAAGCCATAAGCTTTATGCGTGAAACATCCATTTTTCAAACCCCTGTTGATTTATTCTGACTGTTTTATTATAATATAGATAATTCAAACGGTCAATGTTTGGCTTTAATATTGATAAACAATCAAAATCAATCAGGAGACAGCATGAAAAACGAGCGGCAGGAACAAATACTCCGAATACTGAGCGAGAGGGAGTTTGCAACGGTGGGCGCATTGGCAGACGCTTTATACGTCAGTCTGCCCACTGTCAGGCGTGATCTTACCGAGCTTGCAAGGCGGGGGCTTATACGGCGCAGTCACGGCGGTGCGGCGGCAGTAAACGACAAAAGTCTTGCGGTTCCGTTTGATTTTCGCACAGGCTCCGGCAGAGATATAAAAACGCGTATGAGCCGGGCGGCGGCTGGTCTTGTGACAGACGGCGACACCATATTCATAGACGGCTCCACCTCATGTATGCAGATAGCCGGCTTTTTAAAAGAACGTCGCAAAATTACACTTGTAACCAACAGCGCGCACCTTGCGGGTACTTTGGGCGGCTTTGATTTTGACATACACTGCACCGGCGGGCGGCTTATCGAAAGCTCACTGTCATTTGTGGGCAGCCGGGCGGCGCAGTACGCAGACGACTTTCACTTTGACATCATGTTCTTTTCCAGCGCCGCGGTCAGCGACAGCGGAATTGTCACCGACTACTCTCAGCCGGAAACGGAGCTTCGCAGGCGCGTTATGCAGCGCGCCGACAGAAAAATCATGCTGTGCGACAGCTCGAAATTTCAAAAAAGCGCCGCCTATTTTGTTATAAACGCGCCTGAACTGGATCTGCTCATAACGGACAAAGCGCCGGGGTTTCAGCAGGCAAAAATACTTGTTGTTTAAAAATCGGTTTTGTCCAAACGCCAAAAAATTTTCGCTTTTTATTGACAAACCTAAAAAAATGATGTATCATTAACAAAAATAAAGAAAGGTGCATGGATAATTCAATGTATAAAAATCGATTTTACTACTATTCATATACGGACTGTCTGTGCGCAAAAGCTACTTGAGAAATCAGGTACAAAAACGATAGATAGCCCGCGATCGGTTATACTCATTTTGAAAGTATAAGATTGCGGGCTTTTATTTTGAAATTTTTAAGGGAGCAATAACAAATGGCGGATATTGAAAAAGCACGCAAAGAAATAAACGAATGCGACAGGGAAATGGCGCGGTTGTTTGAAAAGCGCATGGCTGCGGTGCGGGAGGTTGCGAGGTACAAGCAGGAGCGCGGGCTGCCGGTTGAGGACCTTGCCCGAGAGGGTGAGGTAATTGCAAAAAACAGCGAGTATATAGAAAACGACGTACTGCGCGAATTTTATGTAAACTTTTTGCAGACCGGTATGGATATCTCCAAAAACTATCAGCGCAGACTGATAAGCGGTCAGAAAATCGCATACAGCGGCGTACCCGGAGCATTTGCCGACCTTGCCGCCAGAAAAATTTTTCCTGACGGAACTACGGTTCCCTGCGCCGATTTCAAAGCGGCATACGACGCGGTTGTAAACGGTGAATGCGACTGCGCGCTGCTGCCGATTGAAAACAGCTATAACGGCGACGTCGGGCAGGTCATGGACCTTGCATATTTCGGTCCGCTTTACATAAACGGCGTTTATCAGGCAGAAATTGTGCAAAACCTGCTTGCAGTCAAGGGCACGACCCTTGACGAGGTGAAAAGTGTCATCAGCCACCCGCAGGCGCTCGGTCAGTGCTCAGGCTATATCAGAAAGCACGGATTTGAAAGCATAGAAGCGGTCAATACGGCGGTTGCGGCAAAAACGGTCGCCGACAAGGGCGACCACAGCCTTGCCGCCATAGGCAGCGCCCGGGCGGCACAGCTGTGCGGACTTAAAATTTTGGAGTCACACATAAACGAAAGTGGGAAAAACACCACGCGCTTTGCGGTTTTTTCCCGCGCACAGAAATCCGAAAGCAGAAACGACAACAGCTTTATAATGATGTTTACCGTAAAGAACCAGCCGGGATGCCTGGGCAGGGCGGTTTCGGCAATCGGTGAAAACGGCTTTAATCTGCGTGCTCTCAAGAGCAGACCGACAAAAGAGCTGAGCTGGAGCTACTACTTTTACGCTGAGGGCGAGGGCTGTATCAATTCATTTGAAGGCAGACGAATGCTCAACCAGCTTATTCCCCACTGCATGGACGTAAAGGTCATAGGCTCGTTTGAAAAGGAGATTGCGATATAAATGAGAATACCCGTTAAAACCAAAACAGGCGGATATGAAATAACGCTTGAGCGCGGCGCGATGAAGCATGCCGGCGAAATTTTAAACCTCGACAGGAATGCGGTAATCGTGACCGATGACGGCGTGCCCGAGCAATATGCAAAAACGATTGCGGCACAGTGCAAACAGTGCGCGCATATAATCACGCTGCCGCAGGGCGAAAAATCAAAATGTATTGAAAACTTTATATATTTATTGAAAGAATTTACGCGCGTCGGTCTGACCCGCACCGACTGCGCCGTAGCCGTCGGCGGCGGGGTAGTGGGCGACCTTACCGGCTTTGCATGCGCCTGCTACATGCGCGGAATAGACTTTTACAACATTCCGACAACGGTTCTGTCGCAGGTTGACTCCTCCATCGGCGGCAAAACGGCGATTGATTTCGAGGGCTACAAAAACATTGTCGGCGCGTTTTATCCTCCGTGCGCTGTGATAATCGACCCCGACACGCTTGACACGCTGCCCCGGCGCCAGATTGCAAACGGGCTTGCGGAATCGGTCAAAATGGCACTCACCTTTGACAGCGCGCTGTTTGAGCAGTTGGAGTCGGATAATTTTGAAATAGACGATGTGATTTACCGCTCGCTTCTTATTAAAAAACAGGTGGTTGAAAAGGACGAGCTCGAGTCGGGGCTGCGCAGGGCGCTCAATTTCGGGCACACGCTTGCACATGCTGTCGAAAGCGAAAGCGCGGGCGCGCTTTACCACGGCGAATGTGTCGCAATCGGTATGGTGCCCATGTGTTGCGAAAGTGTGCGCAAGCGGCTCGTGCCTGTGTTAAAGCGATTAGGTCTGCCAATAAGGTTTGAGGGCAAAGCGCAGTCGCTTCAGGACGCCATGGAGCATGACAAAAAGAAATCCGACGGCAAAATAACGGTGATTTTTGCGGACAGAATTGGCGGCTATGAAATGCGGCAGATGAACGCGCGCGAAATTTTGGAGCTTGCAAAAAAGGCGGGTGCCGTATGAAAAACACATTTGGAAACAGTATAAGCGTCACTATTTTCGGCGAAAGCCACGGCTACTGCATCGGCGCTGTGCTGGACGGGCTGCCCGCAGGTCTTGAAATCGACCGCGATTATATCGGCTCGCAGCTTGAAAAACGCCGTCCTTTCGGAAAAATCTCTACCTCGCGCGCAGAACGCGATGAGTTTCAAATCGTCTCCGGCTGCTTTAACGGCAAAACCTGCGGCACGCCGCTTACAATAATAATACCAAACGAAAACACCCGTTCGGGAGATTACGACTACGGCAGGGCGCGACCGGGGCATGCCGATTACACGGCGTATATCCGCTACGCAGGCAACGAGGACTACCGCGGCGGAGGACATTTCAGCGGTCGGGTAACTGCGGCGCTGACGGCAGCGGGAGCACTTTTGCAGTATGCGCTGTCGAAAAAAGGCGTTTTACTTGCAACGCATATCTTGGAATGTGCGGGCGTGCGCGACCGCGGCTTTGAGGATTTTGACAAAGATTTCACAAAGCTGAACGGAGCGGATTTTGCCGCGCTGGACGACAAAGCTGCGCTGCAAATGCAGGAACAAATCTTAGCCGCCAAAAATGACGGCGACAGTGTGGGCGGAATACTCGAAACGGTTATAACTGGTATGCCAGCGGGCGTCGGCGACCCTTGGTTTGACAGCGTGGAGGGCATGCTCTCCCACGCGCTGTTCTCCGTCCCCGCAGTAAAGGGCGTGGAATTCGGCGACGGATTTGCGCTTGCAAAAATGCGCGGCAGTCAGGCAAACGACCCTTTTTACATCGAAAACGGCAAAGCAGTTACCGCCAAAAACTCAAACGGCGGCATAAACGGCGGGATTACCAACGGAATGCCCATTGTAATACGCGCTGCTATAAAACCCACTCCGACAATTTTCAAAGAACAACAGACAATTAACTTTATAAAAAACGAAAACGCCACGCTTGCTGCAAAAGGACGGCACGACCCATGCATCGTTCACCGAGCACGGACAGTTATAGACAACATATGCGCCATAACGATTGCCGACCTGCTTGCCACACGCTTTAGCGCGGATTTTCTGAGGTGAGCCCATGGAATACGGCTGCATAGGTCAAAAGCTGACGCACAGCTTTTCAAAAACAATACATAACAAGCTCTGCGACTATAAATATGAGCTTTGCGAGCTGACGCCGCAGGAGCTTGAAAAATTTATGACAGAGCGCGCCTTCAGGGCAATTAACGTCACCATTCCGTATAAACAGGACGTCATCCCTTATCTTGACAGCATAAGCGACAGAGCAAGGGAGATAGGCGCCGTCAACACAATAGTAAACAAAAACGGAAGACTTTACGGATATAACACAGACTTTTTGGGGCTGCGCGCACTCGCAGAGAAAAACAGCATTGATTTCAAAGATAAAAAGGTAGTGATTTTAGGCAGCGGCGGCACTTCAAAAACGGCGCAGGCGGCAGCGCGTGCCGGCGGCGCTGCAAAAGTGCTGCGCGTATCACGCACAGCAAGGGACGGCTGCATCGACTATGAAACTCTGTACGGTATGCACGCTGACGCGCAGATTTTAGTAAATACCACGCCGTGCGGCATGTTCCCGTCGCTTGACGGCGCTGCGGCAGACCTTGACAGACTTCCGAATATCTGCGGCGTGCTGGACGCGGTGTATAACCCGCTGCGCTCAAAGCTCATAATGCAGGCGCTGTACAAAAAAATCCCGGCGTCGGGCGGACTTTACATGCTGGTGGCACAGGCGGCATTCGCCGCCGAAAAATTTATCAACACAAAATTTTCAAAAGAAGATATCGACCGCGTGTATAATGAAATCTTATCGGAAAAGGAAAATGTTGTGCTGACCGGTATGCCCGGCTGCGGAAAAACCACGCTGGGGCAGCGCATTGCCAAGACGCTCGAGCGCGAATTTATCGATATCGACAGGGAAATCGTTTCTCGTGAAAATATGCCTATAACGGAGATTTTCAGTCGCGGCGGCGAGCCGCTGTTTAGGGAAATAGAGACACGTGTGATAAAAGAAGTTTCGGCAAAAAGCGGCATAGTAATCGCAACCGGCGGCGGCGCTGTGCTGAGGGCGGAAAATGTACGCGCACTGCGGCAAAACGGCAGAATTTGCTTTATCGACCGACCGCTTGACACACTGCCGACAACGGACAGCCGCCCGCTGTCCAGCGACAGGCAAAAGCTGCGTGCGCTGTACGACGAACGGCTTCCGATATACAAAAGTACATGCGATTTAGAAGTCAGCGTTGCCGGCGGAGTGGAAAAAACTACTGAAACTATTTTAAAGGAGTACGGTTTTGAAAGTTGAAATAATCCCGGGCACGGCGACCGGCAGCGTATGCGCGCCGCCCTCCAAAAGTATGGCGCACCGCGCGCTTATCTGTGCGTTTCTTTCGGGTCAGAACTGCGAGATTGAAAACATCGCCTACTCTGCGGATATTACGGCAACAATCGGAGCACTGCGTGCGCTGGGCGCAGACATTGTACAAAAGGAAAATTCCGTTACCATGCATGAACATCGGTACACGGCTTTACAGCCGGCAGATGAAATATTCTGCAACGAAAGCGGCAGTACACTGCGCTTTATGATACCGCTTTGTCTTCTGACCGGAAGAAGAATAACTCTGCGCGGCTCAAAGCGGCTGTTTGCACGCTCGCTTTCGGTTTATGAGCAGCTTTGTCTTGAGCGCGGGTTTGAATTTAAACAAAAGGACGATGCGCTTACCGTATGCGGCAGACTTTCGCACGGTACATACCGTGTGAGAGGAGACATCTCAAGCCAGTTTATCAGCGGGCTGATGTTTGTGCTCCCTACACTTTCAAAAGACAGTGTTATCGAAATCACGGGGAAAGCAGAAAGTATGCCATATATCCAAATGACGGCGCATACGCTGTCTCAGTTCGGAGTAACCGTAAACATATCGGGCAACCGCATAGAAATACCCGGAAACCAGCGATACGCCGCCGAAAAATATCGTGTGGAGGGCGACTGGTCCAACGCTGCGTTCTTTTTAGCGCTGAACGCTCTGCCCTTGCAAAAAAATTATGTTGAGGTGACAGGACTTTATAATAACAGCTTACAAGGGGACAGGATTTGCACCGAGTATTTCAGTGAAATATCACGAGGTGCGCCGCGTCTTGACATATCCGACTGTCCCGATCTCGGTCCGGTACTGATGAGTGCGATGGCAGCCAACCACGGCGGCACACTCACTGGTACAAAGCGGCTGAAAATAAAGGAAAGCGACCGAGGCGAAGCAATGGCAAGTGAGCTTGCAAAATTAGGCGTACGGGTAAAGGTAAATGAAAACAGCATCGAGGTAGGCCACGGACTGCAATCGCCTAACGTTTTACTGTGCGGACACAACGATCACAGAATAATTATGGCTCTTTCCGTGCTGTGCGCGCAAACGGGGGGCGTTATCGACGGTGCACAGGCAGTAAATAAAAGCATGCCGGACTTTTTTGAAAAACTTAAAACACTCGGCATCGGGGTAAAGAAGGGGGAAACAGATGAAACTTGAAAAAAACATGAATATACTCATAGTAGGTTTAGGGCTTTTAGGCGGCAGCTATGCAATGGCGCTGAAGCGCCGCGGGTTTTCGGTACACGCGATAACACGTTCGCAAAGCTCGATTGACTATGCGCTTGAGCATGGGCTCATAGACAGTGGGACAACTGAGATTGACTCTAAACTGATAGGTAGTGCCGACCTTGTTGTTTTTGCACTTTACCCTCATATTTTCACACAGTGGCTAAAAGATAACGGACAGTATTTTAAACCGGGAACCGTCATAACCGACGTAACAGGCGTCAAAAGCTGCATAGTCTATGAAATACAGGAATTTCTTCGAAATGACGTGGAATTCATTGCAGCACATCCGATGGCGGGAAAAGAAGTTTACGGCGTTGAGAATGCAGACGACAAAATTTTTAAAAAAGCAAATTATATAGTAGTGCCAACCTCCAAAAATACCTCAGGCGCCATTGAGCTGTGCCGCGACCTGGGCAAAACGCTGGGCTTTCAGGACGTGTCGGAGCTAAGCCCGGAAATGCATGACGAAATGATAGCATACCTTTCTCAGCTCACCCACTGCATCGCGACAACACTCATGTGCTGCAACGATTTTCGCGGACTGGAGCATTACACGGGCGACTCCTTCCGGGATCTCACACGCATTGCCAAAATCAACGACGATATGTGGAGCGAACTGTTTTTGCTAAACCGCGAGCCGCTATTGCGGGAAATGGATAAATTCAGGCGCTCTTTTGATGAACTGTATACCAAACTTAAAAACGGAGACCGCGAGGGTATGCGCGAAATGATGCGTACCTCCACCGCACGCCGAGAAAGATTTGATAAAAAGGAGAAATAAGACAATGAACATGAATTTTTTAAGAAAACTGCCTATACCGAAGGATATAAAAGAACAGTATCCCGTAACAGAAAAAATGGCCCGGGATAAAAAACTGCGAGACGAGGAAATCGCAAAGGTCTTCAGGGGAGAATCGGATAAGTTTATACTTGTCATAGGTCCCTGCTCAGCCGATAACCGTGAGGCGGTGCTTGATTATATCTCGCGGCTGCGGAAAGTTGAAGATAAGATAAAGGATAAAATCATTATAATACCGCGCATCTATACCAATAAGCCGCGCACCAACGGCACGGGCTACAAGGGTATGCTGCACCAGCCCGACCCCGACGAGAACCCCGACATGCTAAAGGGCATTGTTGCAATCCGCGACCTGCACATGAGCGCACTTGCCGACTACGGCTTTTCCTGCGCAGACGAAATGCTTTATCCCGATAATCACAGATACCTGTCCGATCTGCTGTCATATGTCGCTATCGGCGCACGGTCGGTTGAAAACCAGCAGCACAGACTGACGGCCAGCGGTTTGGATATCCCGGTAGGCATGAAAAACCCGACCGGCGGCGACCTGTCAATCATGATGAATGCAATTTCAGCGGCACAGCATAAGCACATGTTTATTTACCGCGGCTGGGAAGTTGTGAGCGAGGGCAACATGTACGCGCACGCTATTTTACGCGGATACACCGATTTTGCAGGCAAAAACGTCTCTAACTATCACTATGAGGATCTTGTAAATCTGCATGAGCTTTACAAAAAATCCGGACTTGAAAACCCTGCGGTAATCATAGACGCCAATCACGCAAATTCCGGTAAGCAATGTCTTGAGCAGGTGCGCATTACAAAGGACGTTGTTCACAGCTGCAACCATAATGCAGACCTGCGCAAAATGGTTAAGGGCATGATGATTGAGAGCTATATCGAAGACGGCGCTCAAAAGATAGGCGAACACATCTACGGCAAGTCAATCACCGACCCGTGCCTTGGCTGGGAGAAGACCGAAAAGCTTATTTATGATGTTGCGGAAACACTAAGGTAACAAATGGATGAGCAAACAACGAAAATACGGTATGTAACAACAGCGGATAAGCCATTCTGGCTAAAAACGGACCGCCACCTGTCAGAGCACGGTTTTGAACAAAAGGTACGTGACAGACAGGGCTACGTAATAACATGCAGCGGTGCGCCTGTCGGAATTTTACGGTACGGTCTTTTTTGGGACAGCATACCGTTTTGCAATATGCTGTATATTGATGAAAATTTTCGCCGTCTCGGACTCGGCACAAAACTGATGCGGTTTTGGGAGGACGAAATGAGAAACCTGGGCTGCAAAATTGTAATGACCTCTACACAGTCCGACGAATCGGCACAGAACTTTTACCGTAAGTCGGGATACTTCGACGCAGGCGCGCTGCTTCTTAGCACCGCTGCGTTAAATCAGCCTACCGAGCTTTTTTTCATAAAAGAACTATAAATAAAAAATCCGTGCGGAAAGCCATGAATTTTCGCACGGATTTTTTTGCCGCTTAAAAAACCGCATACCATGCATGAAGTGCAACTCGGAAAGGTCTGAAGTGTCGTAAAGGGGTAACACCGAAATTCCATGCTGCACCTCATGCATCGCATGCGGTTCATACATTGATATTTAGTAGTTAAATAATAGTAAATTAGTAAATATATAGATAATTAGCAAATAATTTCTATCATTGTCATTATAATAGCAAATATATCAATATTTGTCAATATTAAACTCACAGTTAATTAATAAAATGTTTTTTATCGCCATAATTTAATGTTAAAAAAAGCTAATCGGATAAAAATGCCGCACATGGTATTACCATGTGCGGCATTCGCTGTGGTTTAATTTATTTGTGCATACCGTAAAAAAACAATGCAACCGTGCCCGGACCGACATGAGATCCCGTAACAGGCTCATAACATACGTTTATACATTTACCGCCAAAGCCTCTTTCACGCAGGAGTTCAACAAGCCGCGCGGCGCCCTCACTGTTATCTGCATGTGCAATTCCTATGCGTACATCCCTGTCAAAAACAAGCCTTCCGTACTTCTCGGCAAGGTTTAAAATAGCCCTTTTGCTACCGCGTACCTTATCGCACATTACAATATGACCTGTATCATCGCCTTTAAGTATCGGTTTTATATTAAGCATTGAGCCGATAAGCGCCGCCGTGCCGGATATCCTGCCGCCGCGCTTGAGATATACAAGATCGTCAACCGTAAAAAACTGACACATATGACGTCTGCCGGTTAATATGAACCGTTCAATCTCCTCAAATGTCTGCCCGCTATCAATCAGCTCTGCAGCGCGAAGCACCATCAGTCCCTCGCCGAGAGAAGCTGCGAAAGTGTCTATGGCGGCAAACTTCAGAGCCGGGTATTCGGCTTTGAGTTCACGCACTGCAGCCGCCGCAGCATTTGCAGCGCCGCTTATTCCGCCCGACATGCCGATGTACATTACGTCGTTGCCCTTGACCGCTTCCTGTCTGAAATAACAAAGGAAGGTATCAGTGTTTATCATAGAAGTTCTGACAATAGCACCGGCGCGCATGGCACTGTAGAAAGCCGCACCGTCAAAATCAGTTTCCGAATCGTACCGCGCTTCTTTTCCATCCACCGTATAACTGAACGGAACAACCGATATACCATGCTGTTTTATAAGCTCTGCCGGAAGATTTGCCGAGGTATCTGTAAAAAGCTTTATCATAACCCTGCGCTAAACCCTTTCGTCGCCCCAGAAAAACAGTGCAACCGTGCCCGGACCGGTATGACTGCCAATCGTAGTGCCTATATAGTTAATTTCCACTCTGCCGTTGAGCTTTTTAAACCGCGCTTCAACAAGCTCCGCCACAGCTTTTGCATCATCCATGCATGCCGACTGCGAAATATAGCACTTGCCGGAATAGTCCAGTCCGTCCTGTGCATGCTCCTCCATGCGCTTTACTATCTCCTGAATCACCTTTTTCTTGGAGCGGATTTTGGCACGCGGTATAAGCCTGCCTTTGGTATCAACATTCAGAAGCGGACATATTCCCAAAATCGTGCCGATAGTTCCCGATGTCTTCGAAACGCGACCGCCCTTTATATAAAATGTGAGATCGGTCGAAAAAAACCAATGATGCAGCTTTAATTTATTTGCTTCGACCCAGTCGCGCAGTTCTTCAAGGTCCATGCCCTCATCACGAAGATCTGCTACCTTATCTATCAGCAGCCCGCAGCCCGAGGATGCCGCAAGAGAGTCGACGACATATATCTTTCTGCCAGGGTACTTATCCATAACAATCTTTGCCGCATTTTCGGCTGAATTGAACGAGCCCGAAAGCCCGCTTGAAAAGCTTATATGAAGTATATCCTTCCCCTGTTTGACAATTTCGGTAAAATAGTCAACATATTCATTTACGTTTACCTGACTTGTGCTTGTATCCGCACCGGCGGCCATTTTTGCATAGAACTCTTCAAAAGGAATAGACTGACCGAGGTCATCGGTATATTCCTTTCCGTCCATAAGAAAATGGAAACAGATATAGCTTATATTTCTCTTTTCAAAATGCTCCTTTGTTATATCTGCAATCGAGCAGCAGCTGACAATATAATTAGACATTATCATGTCTCCTTTCGATTTTTTGCTCAAGCGTTTTGCTGAAAACATTTTACCATTCTAACCGCACATTTAGCAACCTACTGTCTTTTTTATGTACTCTACCGTTAAATTCAACGCGGTAGAGTGCTTTCGCGCAATTCTACTGCGGGTAGAATTGACGCAATGCGGCATATTATGCGGGTTTTCGCATATCATGCAAACATTTTACAGTAAATTTATTATTGACATATTCGCATAAAATCTTGCGACTAAACAGTAAAAATCCCCACATCAGTTACACTGACGCGGAGATTTAAACCTCAAAATTTTATTAGCAAAACAAAGATTTACATTTCGGATGCAAGTGAATCGGCAAGCCGCATTGCTGCCAAAACATCGTCAGGCGTGACTGCAAACGGCATATTGTGTATTGTTTCACCGTCTGCACACGCTGCCTGTGCCGCAAGCATCAGGCGCTTATCATCCGCATTGCCCAGTCCCAGTTCAAAAAGGGTTGTAGGCAATCCTACATTCTTACAGAACGAAACAATATCAGCGAATTCACAAACAGGTATATTTTCTAAAGCAAGCTGAGTAAGCAAGCCGAAGGTAACCTTTTCGCCATGCAGCATATGATGGCACTCCGAAAGTGCGGTAAGCCCGTTATGGACGGCATGGGCCGCCGCCAGTCCTCCGCTTTCGAACCCGATTCCGCTCAAATATGTGTTGGCTTCAACTATCTTTTCAAGAGCCGGAGTAACATGTTTGGCATTAACGGACAAAAGCGCCTTTTTGCCTTCCGACAGCAAAGTATCACGGCAAAGCTTGGCCAATGCGATAGCCGCCTGCGAGCATACGCCGCCCGCCATGGTAACGGCGCCGGACTTAAGGCAGGCAAGGGCTTCATAATAAGTCGCAAGCGCATCGCCCATGCCCGAGGACAAAAATCTTGCGGGAGCACATGCAATAATCTGCGTATCAGCCACCACTATATCTGGATTTTTCGGAAGCGGAAGATACTTGTCAAAGCTTCCGTCATCGTTGTACAGCACTGAAAGACGGCTGCATGGTGCATCGCTCGACGCTGCCGTCGGCACAATAATAACGGGCAGCTGCATGCGGAACGCCGTTGCCTTTGAGCAATCCAGCGTCTTTCCCCCTCCGATACCGATAATAATGTCACATTCACCAACTGCCGTGCAGTGCTTTGAAATCTCGCTTTCACTGCACTCGCCGCCGAACACCGAGACGGTAACGCCGGCACCTGCTGCATCGAAACCGGCAGTTACGGTTTCCTTATAGTTATCGTGAATAAACCTGTCAATAATAATATACGCTTTTTTGCCTCCGAGGCTTTGGCAGTAGCTATATAGGCGTGTAATCTCACCCGCACCCTGTACATAGCTTCCGGGAGATGCAATTACTTTAAGCATAAATAAACACCCTTTCTGATAAAACTGATATTATTATGATATTTTTTCCGTATTTTATCAGCGTCCGGCTAAAAAAGCCGAATTTTATACTTTGTCCGACCAGTCTGATTCTTTAGGATTAGCGCACTGCGACAGTTGTCTGCCCATAAGAACGCCCATAACAGACGCCATCATCAGCCCGCGCGTCCAGCCGGAGGAATCGCCAAGACAGTGCAGACCCTTGACATTGGTATTAAACTGCTCATCCATTTTGATTTTATTACTGTAAAACTTGAGTTCAGGTGAATAGAGCAGTGTTTCACACGATGCAAAGCCGGGAACAACATGGTCAACCGCCTGTATGAAGTTTATGATATTTGTCATTGCACGATAAGGCATAGCAGCGGTTATATCACCCGCAACGGCGTCGGGAATGGTGGGACGTACATTTGAGAAATTAAGCTCCTTTTCCCAAGTGCGCTTTCCGTCCAAAATATCGCCGTAGCGCTGTACAAGGATATGTCCGTCTCCCAGCATATTCGTAAGCTCACCTATCTTCTGAGCATATGCTATCGGCTGATTAAACGGATAGGTGAAATTGTGAGAAACAAGAACCGCAAGGTTTGTGTTCGATGATTTCAGATCCTTGTACGAATGACCGTTTACAACGGCAAGGTTATTATCATAGTTTTCCTGACTTACAAAGCCGCCGGGATTCTGGCAGAAGGTACGCACCTTGTTACGGAACGGATTGGGGTACCCGATGAGCTTGGACTCATACAGAACCTCATTGACCTCCTCCATAACCTCATTGCGCACCTCTATACGCACGCCGATATCTACCGTGCCGGGCTTATGCGCAATCTGATGATGCTCACACACCTTTTCCAGCCAGTCCGCGCCTTTTCTGCCGGTTGCCACAATAATATTATCTCCGTAAATATCCTGCGAGTCTCCGCCGGTGCTTTTTTCAATTTTTATTCCGGTGCATCTGTCACCGTCAAGAATAATATCCGTGCAATTATAATTAAAAAGAATATCTACTCCGCTGTCCAAAAGAAATTTTTCAAAACGCGCGTAGATTTCCTGAGTTTTTTCCGTTCCCAAATGACGTATCGGACAATCAACAAGCTTAAGTCCCGCCTGTATTGCCTTTTTACGGATTTCTTTTATTTTTTCCGGATTGGAAACACCCTCGATTTTATCGGTCGCACCGAATTCAAGATAAATTTTATCCGCATAGTTTATAGTCTCCTGAGCAAGGTCCGCCCCGATAAGTTCGGGAAGGTCACCGCCCACTTCATAATTTAAAGACAGCTTACCGTCGGAAAACGCGCCGGCACCCGAAAAGCCGGTTGTTATATGGCAATAGGGTTTGCAGTTCATACATTTGTTGGTTCTGGATTTCGGACAGCTGCGTTTTTCAATTGCGCTGCCCTTTTCTATCATAAGGATTTTCTTCTTGCTTTTACGCTTTATCATTTCAAGCGCCGTGAAAATTCCCGCAGGTCCCGCGCCCACTATAATAACATCATACTTTCGCATTTTTAATGCTCCTTTGCCGTGACATATTTTTTCATTTTAATTATATAACAAATAAATTGCATTGTCTACACCAATACATAAAATAAGACAAAATAAAAAACGAAACGGCAGGCAGCCGTTTCGTTTTACTCTATTTCTTTTCAAGAAAAATTTTTTCATAAAGTATCCGTAAGCGCGTTTTTTCCTTTGCAAGCGGTACTTTCTTTTCCAAAATCTCGGTTATTATCCCATGCCCTATAACCTTGCCGTTGTCCCAAACAGCAAAGGACGAGCCGACGCGCAAAAGCTCTTCCGGTATAAAATCCCGCTTCATCAGCTCCACATTTATCGGTCCCCGGTTCAGATTTCTGCCCTCACGGTAAAACACTGCGGGAACAAACTCATTTTTAAATGTCTCCAAAAAACGCCTTTCTCTCACCCGGATATCAAACTTCAGTCCGTAAATACCTAAATTTTTTATCTTCACACACGGACCGGTCAGCATGACGCGCGCATTCTGAGATTCATAAAACGGCTCCTCTCCCGGATACCGCACCAGTGCCACACCGTCAATCCAGCGATAAATAGTAAAAATTAAACCGCCTATTAAACACAGTATAAATGCCGCAAACGTTAAAACAATCAAAATCATAGCTATCGTTTCATTTACCGTCAAACGCGAAGTCAATATGAAAATAAAATCTAAAACCAATAAAACAGAAAGCATGATTATTCCTACATTACAGATAGTATAAATAATCTTATTGGAATGATGAGGGCGTGTCATAAATAATTTACAGCAGTTGTTGCACGACCCCGTCGCATATTTTCCGTCATTTATAGAGCCATAGTTATGGTTGTATGATCGACGCGAACATGATATATCATAAAACAACGTAATACACTCCTCGCCGCAATACGGACAACGATACTTTTTCATTTTTCCCCCTTACGCAAATAAAAACTTTATTGAACAAATTATATAAATATATTAGATTTTTGTCAATATGAAAAACAGCAGGGAATGAGTCATCAAAGCCTCAGCCCCTGCTGTTTTTATATTTAAAAATGTTACTGTATTATGCGTACTTTTTTATTTTTTCATTGCTTCTTCAACTGCAACGGCACACGCAACCGAAGCGCCGACCATGGGGTTGTTGCCCATACCTATAAGTCCCATCATCTCAACATGAGCGGGAACGGAGGATGAGCCTGCAAACTGAGCGTCGCCGTGCATGCGACCCATAGAGTCGGTAAGACCGTATGAAGCGGGACCTGCCGCCATGTTATCCGGATGGAGAGTACGCCCGGTACCGCCGCCTGACGCTACCGAGAAATAATTCTTGCCGTTTTCACCCGCCCACTTTTTATAAGTACCTGCAACAAGATGCTGGAAACGGGTGGGATTGGTGGAGTTGCCGGTGATGGAAACATCAACGTTTTCGTGTTTCATTATAGCAACACCCTCTAAAACGTCATTTGCGCCGTAGCAGCGAACCTTTGCCTTGTCGCCGTCGGAATACGCATGCTCTCTGACTACCTTAAGCTCACTTGTGTAGAAATCATACTCTGTCTGAACATAAGTAAAGCCGTTTATTCTCGAAATGATAAACGCCGCGTCTTTTCCAAGACCGTTAAGAATAACCTGAAGCGGAGTTTTTCTCACCTTATTCGCTGTTTTTGCAATACCGATTGCGCCCTCGGCTGCGGCAAAAGACTCATGTCCTGCAAGGAAGCAGAAGCATTTTGTCTCCTCTTTAAGAAGCATGGACGCAAGGTTGCCGTGACCCAGACCCACCTGTCTTGTTTCCGCAACAGAGCCGGGGATACAGAAAGCCTGAAGTCCCTTTCCGATTTCAACAGCAGCGTCTGCGGCTGTCTTTACGCCCTCTTTCAGTGCAATGGCACAGCCGAGCGTATATGCCCAGACAGCGTTCTCAAACGCGATAGGCTGAACTCCGCGTACTATGCTCTCAGCATCGACGCCTTTATCAAGGCAGAACTGTTTTGCCTCGTCCAGCGTTTTAAAACCGTATTTTGCAAGAACAGGCTCAATCTGAGCTATTCTTCTCTCGTAACCTTCAAAATTAGCCATTATTGTATCCTCCTTTCCTTACTCTGCTCTCGGGTCTATGTACTTGACAGCCTCGTCATATCTGCCGTACTGACCGATATTTTTTTCATACGCGTCCTTGGGATCAGCGCCCTTGCGAATCATGTCCATCATTTTGCCGAGATGTACGAATTTATATCCTATGCACTCGTTGTCGGCGTCAAGGGCAACGCTCAGAATATAGCCTTCCGCCATCTCAAGATAGCGAACGCCTTTGGCGTTTGTAGCAAATATAGTACCTACCTGAGAACGAAGACCTTTACCCAAGTCCTCCAGAGACGCACCGATAGGCAGACCTCCCTCGGAGAACGCCGTCTGTGTTCTGCCGTAAACAAGCTGCTTGAAAATCTCTCTCATTGCAACGTTTATTGCATCACATACAAGGTCGGTATTAAGCGCTTCGAGGATAGTTTTACCCTGAAGTATTTCTCCCGCCATAGCAGCGGAATGCGTCATGCCGGAGCAGCCCAGAGTCTCAACAAGAGCCTCCTCGATAATACCGTCCTTAACATTAAGTGTAAGCTTGCAGCAGCCCTGCTGCGGAGCACACCAGCCGATACCGTGCGAAAGACCGCTGATATCTGAGATTTGAGTTGCTTTTACCCATTTTCCCTCTTCGGGAATCGGAGCAGGACCGTGCTTGGGTCCCTTCGCAATCGGGCACATCATTTCAACTTCATGCGAATAAGTCATATTTCTAACTCCCTTCAAACGAATAATAAAAATTAACCATGTGACATTTTACCACAGTTTTCGATGATAATCAAGCCATTTTTAAGACTATTAAGTATTTACGCCACGCTTGCCCTGTACTTTTCCAAAAAATTTATAATCTGATAGCAGTCAATCCAAATCTGGTTTACTCCGTCCTTCTGACTCTCGTCGAAAATCAGCTGAATTCCGAAATGCAGATGCGGCGTGTTGATGTTATTGACATTTTCCTTTGAGGAATACCCTGTCATCCCCAAATATCCGATAAGCTGCCCCGCCTTGACGGTATCCCCCTCCTTTAAACCCTCTGCAAACGGTTTGTCTTTGCGCAGATGAGCATAGTAGTAATAGCGCCTGCCGTCGTTTGAACGAATGCCTACACGCCAGCCGCCGTACTGATTCCAGCCCAGAGCTTCGATCCTGCCGCCCTCCACCGCCACTATCGGTGTGCCGACAGAGCCCATCATATCATGACCCAAATGCCGCCGCTTATATCCGTAAGTCCGTGAAACTCCGAAATCATCATAATGCGAATAATAATATCCGGCTGCAAACGGAGAACGAACAAGCACTCCGTACTCTCCGTCGTCGTTGTATCCGACATACCCGGAAAGCACGGCGCTGTATGCCTCATAAAAATAATTATAATGCTTCATGTCGGCTGTTATCGCCTCAATATCCTCAGCATTCTGAATACGCTCGTAAAGCTGAGTTATATACTTATCCCTGCCGCCGGTAAATTTCCCGCCGTTTTTGCATGCGGCGTACGCCAGCAGCTCTATCCATCCAACTGGAGTGTCGCTGTCGTGAGATTTTATGTCTATTTCAAGCGCCTGACGCAGCGCCGACGTGGTGGGTGTAAAATCCACCCATTTGATATATTCTCCCGAAACCGTGCGCGCCCGCTCGCTGCCAACCGCAACAGCGCATGCTATCATCAGCACCGACGCTATACATACAGCCGCCGCACGCTTTAGCCTTATTACCTTAATCATAACGTCACCCCCATAATCCTATGCAAAAAAGCTCCGAAATATGGCTTGACAAACAGCGCTGTATACTGTATTCTTATAGTGTACTATATGTACTAATACACATCATACAAAAAAAGAGATGAACGCCGATGATTATTATTGACAAGCTGTCACGCACGCCTGTTTACGAACAACTGATAAACCGGATAGAAGAGCTTATTGTCAGCGGCGCACTGCCGCCTGATGCACAAATACCTTCAGTGCGGGTGCTGGCGGTTGAGCTCACGGTAAATCCAAATACCGTACAAAAAGCCTATACATCGCTTGAAGACGCCGGTGTCACATACAGCGTTGCGGGAGTAGGCAGATTTGTAAGCAAAAATGCCCGTGAAATTATAGCCCGCCGCGCTTCGACCAAGCTTACGGATTTCAGAGAGCTTATAAGCCGCCTGCGCATGAACGGAGTTTCAAAAGATGTGCTTATTGAAGTTATTAATGACGAGTTTTCAAAAGGGGGAAAACTATGATACAGGCAGATAAGGTAACGAAAAAATACAACAAATCAGCAGTTTTAAACGCTCTTTCACTTGAAATACCCGACGGTTCAATATTCGGACTTGTCGGAGTAAACGGTGTGGGGAAAAGCACGCTCATGCGGCTTATATGCGGAGTTTTGCGTGCTGACAGCGGCATAATAACAATTGACGGCGAGGATATTTCCAAAAATCCGGCCGCAAAAGGAAAGCTTGCCTTTGTGCCGGATGAACCGTATTTTATAAAAAACGCCGATTTGAGCAGAATGGCGCGGCTGTACAAAGCAGTATATCCCACTTTCTCAAAAGCGCGGCTTTTTGAACTGGCTCTGGCGCTTAACATAGACTGCTCAAAAAAAATCGATTCATTTTCAAAAGGCTTGAAACGGCAGGCGGCTATAATATTGGCAATGTCGGCGTACCCGAAATACCTTATTATGGACGAAACCTTTGACGGACTTGACCCCGCGGTACGCACGGCGGTCCGGCGCATACTTTTTGAAGACGCGGCGCTGCGCAAAATGTCGGTAATTATGACATCGCATTCGCTGCGTGAGCTGGAGGACACCTGCGACAGACTGGCGCTGCTGCACGGCGGCAAAATCGCATTTGACGGAGATATACAGAATATCCGCACCTCCCTGGTAAAGATACAGACGGCTTTTGACGGCGATTTCAGCAGAGAAATTTTTGACGGGATTGAAATTCTCAGCCTCAAAAAGTACGGGCGTGTATACGAGCTTATTGCCCGCGGGGACAAGGAGAGAATAACCGAAGCCGTGCGCATAAAAAATCCGCTGTTTTTGGAGCTTATGCCGCTGTCGCTGGAGGAGATATTTATTCATGAAACGGCTGCGCTCGGATACAGCTTTGATGAGGTGCGAACCGATGAAACAAAATAATCCGCTCCGATTTTTTTTACTTTCTGTCAGAGAGCTTTTATCCGCCGGCATTGCGGGCACGGCGGGTATGATTATACTGAGCGTCGGAATAATAAAATTTTACAGCCCGACGGGTGAAACAGGTCTTGATTTTGAAATAGGGGCTATGATTATTTATCCGATTTTTATATATTGCTTTGTACTGCCGTTTATCTTGACCTATAAGCAGTTCGGATACCTCCACAATAAAGCACAGTCGGATTTTTACGGGAGTATACCCAAATCACGCTCCGGAATTTTTACCGCAAAATTTTCAGCGGTTCTGACAGTGCAGCTTTTATCGGCGGCAGTCGTTTACTTTACGGTTAATTATCTGCTTTGGAAACACAACTTTATTCTTTTCGGCGCAGGACTGCGCGTACCGTCTGCGCTTCTGCTGATGTCTGCCTGCCTGTGTGCCGTTGCTGTCGTTGCAATTTCTCTCTGCGGCAGAATGTCGGCATCCGCCGTCCTGTATTGCGCGCTTACATTCGCAGTGCCTTTGCTGTACTCAGTCATAGGAGGTCTGTACGCAAGCTATAATCACTTACCGCCAACCATTTTTCCGCCCGAATTCTCCCCGCCGTTTTTCTATAAAATAGTCAGCGGAATACTGGGGCTTGATGCCCTTAGCGGATTGCAGTTTTTCACAGGAGAAATAGTGTACTGGCGTGCCGTTTTCCCAAACAGCGCACTTATCTGGGGCGCGGTTTCAATCCCGATTTTTTCAATTCTTGCATTTTTGGCATACAGACGCGCAAAAACGCAGCCGGGGGCAGGTGTGCGGCGTTCTGTCACAGGTCATATCGCCGCTGCGGTATTGACAGCTCCTATTTGCATAAAAACAGCTGTCGCATATATAGATAAACGCAACTACTATTCATCGGTAAGATACAGGGAAGTCTTTGCACTCTTTATGCTGGCTCTGCTTATTTTCCTCATATCCGAATTTATATGCACATACTCGTTCAAAAGACTGATACGTTCACTTCCGGTATTTGCCGGAGTACTGATTGCCGCTGCCGTGACAAGCATTTCAGTGAAAATCAACACCGAATTTTATCCGACAGTGCCTGAGCCTCCCGAATACATCGAAATAAATAATATTTGTTCAATGGACGATTACTTTGATTTGAACTATATCAGCGCTCACGAAGACATTGCAGGAAAAGTCAAAGTAAACGATTCAGAGCTGATTACGCAGCTGCGGCGAGACCCGTCCATGGGCAAAAACACAACACATTATATACAGTACAATATGTGCTCACAGGGTAAATCCGAGCCATGTTATGATTTTGCAAACGAAGAGCTGATTGAAAAGCTTATAAAATCAGCAAATAGAAACAATGCACAGCTTTTTTCACAGGAAAACGTCTGCGAGATAGTTTACGACGCACAGATTGAGTCTAAAAACTGGCTTGACGAAAGCACGGCACGTTCCGTTACAAAAATCGGATTTATAGAAAACAGTGGTGCCGTTTTAAACAGCTTTTACCGCGAGTTTTCACAGCTTACCGAGCAACAGACGCTGGCGGCGCTCTACGAAATCGGCAATACCGAAGACACATCACAAATTCTTGAGCTGCGTCTTAAAAACGGAAAGGTGCTTAAATGCCGCATTAACAGCGCCGCTTTTCCTGAGACAAAAAGTCTCCTTGATAATTTAGTAAGAGAGGAGCTGAACAAATATGGCAATCCGGCGTTCGAATACAAAATACTCTAAATTCTTTCTCTATACAGAGGCGCTTTGTGAGATATTGCCGCTTATTCTGCTATTTACGGCGGCGGCACTTATTTTCGGCATATGGTCTCCCGGAATCAATCCTCAGTATGCACCTTACATGCCTGCATCCGAACTTGCCGGCAATATGGCATACTTTCCGTTCTTCGTGCCGTTTTTCTTTATATACAGACTGTTCTCCTTTTTATGGGAGCAGCGCAGAGCAGACTTTTACCTGTCAGGCGCACGCAGTACCGTCTCGCACTGCGCCGTGCGGCTTGCCGCCGCGCTTACAGGCGAGATTATTTGTACTTTAATTCCGCTGTTTCTGCGCCTGTTTGTTTTTTTCAACGAACCGTTTTCTGTCCTGCGCCGATTAAATATAATATGCGGCACTGCTGCCGTTGCACTTGCCGTCACAGCATTTTCTCTTGTCGGCATTCTTATAGCGCGCGGGCTTGCGGGAGGTGCGGTAGTCACTGCCGAGCTGATTTACTTGATTTATTTAACAGGCTCATTTTTATACAGCGCCGTAAGCTATCGGTTTTACGGAATTTCCGAAAAGGTACAACCGTTTTACAGCGCTTTTCAGACCGCATTTTATTATATGAATCCGTTTTCAGAAATACACGGCACTCAATATGAAACGGCATCTGTTATATTAATATACATAATGTCTGTTTTGATATTGACTGTCTGCTTTGTCTGGCTGCGGCGCCGCTGTCTTCTTAAACGAGCGGGAGCTGTGACTAAAACGATGTATATTACGGGCGCTGTCTTGCTGCTCATGATTTTTGTCCTCAAATTGACAGAGACATCGGCTCTTTGGCTTTTTTCAGGTCTGCTAATATTTATGATGCCAAAAACCGTATCAGTGATAAGACAAAACAAATAAAAACTGCCGCGGGCAACAGCTCGCGGCAGTCATTTATTTAACTTTTTCACAGAGATTTAAAATAATCGTCAATTCCCTGTGCTATACATTTGCCGATGCCGTCGATATTCTGAGTTATCCACTCCGCATACGGCTTATAATCATGAAACTCAACTTCTAAAAGCAGATTTGCCATAATAGGAAGACGTACCTCGGCAAACGGCTTTGAGGTTAGCATATCATCGCTTATCCCGTTATCCTCAGTCGGCGTGAATGCCGCCAGCCTGTCATATACAAACTGCGCAAGCTCCTTTGAACCATTGTTGTTTCCGTTATAAAATCCCGTGGCGCCGCCGGCACCACCGGCACTCTCTCCGTTATTGGTATTGTTAATAGCATTAGAATGAATAGCTACATACGCATCCGCCCCCATCTGTTCCGCTTCTGACGCGCGGTTAGGCTGAGCGTCCTCTTTTATAGATGTATTAACATCTGCAATATATACCTCGTAGCCCATCTCCTTAAGATACTTTTCAGCCGCAGCGGCAACAAGCTGCATTTGTGCGCCCTCGGTAGTATCAACTCCCGTATACGGATTTGTCATCTGATTTGACGGACTGAGGTAAACAAGGTACTTAACGGGTGGTGCGTTATATCCCTCAAAGAAATAGTTTGACATCATCGTCGCGCACTCGGCACGGTTTATATCGTTTTTGGGCGTGAGGTTGCCCTCGGAATCACCGAAAAATATAACGCCCAGCGCAGCGGCTACTGCTTTTTTCGCATAATTCGAGGTGGTATCAAAATCCTTTGCTTCAATGCCCGCAGCACGCGCGGCAGAAAGTGCCGCTTCAACGTCCACCTTATCAAGCGCATCGGCTCCCATAAGAATACGCATCATAATGACAGCCGCCTCCTGTCGCTTGATCGGCGCCTGAGGATTGAACATTCCGTCGCCTACGCCGTCCACAATGCCGGCCTTGGCGCATGCCATAACAGCATCGTAATACCATCTGAAATCCTCAACGTCGGTAAAAGCAATATCGATATCCCCCGACATGACAGACGGATCATCCTTGTAAATATTATAAATCATTTGACAGAACTGCGCGCGGGTCATACTTTCCTTTGGTGCGAATTCGCTGTCGGACATACCAGTGAAAAAGCCCCCAAACAGCACATTGCGGATACTTGCATAACCCCAAAACTCCTTTTTGAGGTCCTTAAACGCAGATACATTAATCGAAGGATCGACAACAATAAAATTAATCGAATATGTACTTGCGTATATCCCAAAAGTATAGGTAAGGTATCCGATTTCTGAAGTATCGGGGAAGGGGGCAAGCCTGCTGTCGCTCAGCAACACGCGCTCCTGCGTATCATCGCTGAATTTAAAGTCGATATATCCCGCAGACAAATCCGGCTTTTCGCCTTTATTTATAAATTTATAAATATCACCGAAGTATGCCGAAGCCGAAACAACGGTTTTTTCCGGGACTTCAGGCTCGTCCGGGTTTTCCGTATCTTCGGACACCTCAATGTCACCCGGAGTCTGTGTTTCGCCCGAAGCCTGCGTATCGTTTGCAGATGTGTCACTCTGAGCAAAAACAACTGTGCTCATCAGCATTGCCGTAATGCACATCAAAGATATAAACTTAATAATCTTTTTCATTTAATCACTCCTGATGCTATCAAATAAGTCCGCCTCTGGGCGGCTGTTTTTAATTTTAGCACACACAGAGCATACCGTCAATAAACATACGCAATTAAATTCTGTAAACTTTTGTCACGGAAGATTGAAACCGCTTGCTTTTACCGATAATAAACATGGGTGAAATTATGAACACAAATAAGAAAATTCTTTTTATAGGTACCGGCGGGACTATAGCCTCCGACATAACGCCGCAGGGGCTGAGCCCCAACTTTGACGCATACGAGCTTGCCGCCTTGGTGCCGGAGCTTGAAAAAATATGCAAGGTGGATTGTCTTGCGCTTTACAATATTGACAGTACGAACATATCGCAAAAGCACTGGTGCGGCATAGCCGAAACGATAAAGGAGTATTACGGAGCTTACGACGGCTTTGTGATAACACACGGGACAGACACCATGGCGTATACCGCGGCAGCGCTGAGCTATCTCGTACAGGACGCGACAAAGCCGATTGTGATTACCGGCTCGCAGCGTCCGCCGGGCTTTGACGGCAGCGATGCCAAAACCAACCTGCGCGACAGCTTTATCTGTGCCGCCTGCGGCTGTCTGACAGGAGTTTTTGTTGTATTTGACGGCAGGATAATCGCCGGTACACGGGCAAAAAAAACCCGCTCCAAAGGTCTGAATGCATTTGAAAGCATAAACTTTCCTTATTTGGCAAGCATCACGGGAGGACGGCTGATACGCTACATTGAACCTAAAACGCACGGCAGAGTGCATTTTTATGACAGTCTCAAGGAGGATATCGGACTTTTAAGAATGTATCCGACAATAAAGCCTTGTCAGCTTGAGCATCTCCTGTCACGCTGCGACGGAGTGGTGATTGAAAGCTACGGCTCGGGCGGACTCCCCGGCTGCGGTAACGGAGAATTTGAAAAGATCCTGAACCGAGCATTTGAACGCGGAGTTTTTGTGGCGATTACAACTCAGGTAGAGCATGACGGAAGCGACCTCGAAGCATATGCCGTCGGACGGCGGCTTACAGAGTATCCGATGCTTCTTGAATGCTATGATATGACGGCGGAGTCAGCGGTCACAAAGCTTGCGTGGGTGCTTTCCCGCTCGCGGGATACAGCCACGGTGAGGAAACTGTTTTATACGCCCGTCATGTTCGATATTTTTCCGCCCGACGACGTATACGATTGTTTGATATAGCTTAAAAAGCAACGATTGAGCGCGGTTTTTTTGTTCTGAATTGATATTGATTTTATCATCCCGCAGTTGTATAATTCATATGCTTTAAAACATAATGGGAGAGAATATAATGGAGTCATATGAATTTCTGCTGTCACTTGCGATAATACTGCTTTCAACAAAAGTGTTCGGACTTATAACCGAAAAGGTTCATCTTCCTCAGGTAGTAGGCGCAATTTTGGCGGGCGTGATACTCGGTCCGTCCTGCTTTGGTATACTGGAGCAATCCGATTTTCTTATAAAAGCCTCGGAAATCGGAGTTATAATGCTGATGTTCATTGCAGGACTTGACACAGACCTTCAGGAAATCAAAAAAACAGGACCCGCCGCCTGTCTTATCGCCGTACTGGGAGTTTTTGTGCCGATAATTATGTGCAGCGGCGTTTACTGGTTGTTTTTTGCGGACAGGTGGGACTTTACAACCGTTATACGTGCAGTATTTGTCGGCGTTGTTTTCGCTGCGACCTCCGTCAGTATTACGGTTGAAACACTCAATGAAATGGGTAAGCTGAAATCACGGGTAGGCACAACGCTGCTGTCTGCCGCCATTATAGATGATATCATTGGTGTTATCGTGCTGAGCATTGTATCCGGGTTAGGCGGTGCAAATACTGTAAGCCCGTTGCGCGTCATAATTCAGATTCTTCTGTTTTTCATATTTACCGTCATTATCGGCTTTGCGGCATACTATCTTTTCAAGCTGGTGTCCAAAAAACACGGAAGAAGCCGCAGAATTGCCGTATGGGCACTCGCTTTCTGCTTTATAATGTCCTACTGTGCCGAGAAATTTTTCGGAGTGGCGGACATTACCGGAGCTTTTTTTGCGGGAGTTATACTCTGCAATCTTTCAAAGTCACGCCAGTTTGTCGCAAAAAAAATGACAGTCGCTTCATACATGGTTTTTACACCTATATTTTTTGCCGGTATCGGAATCAAAACTGATCTGCGTAACATTACAGGAGAAATAATTATTTTTGCAGCCGTATTGCTAATTGCCGCAATAATATCCAAAATTGTAGGATGCGGTCTTGCCGCAAAAATCAGCGGAATGAGCAGCCGCGAATCGCTGTCGGTCGGCGTGGGTATGGTTGCGCGCGGCGAGGTTGCGCTGATGGTGGCACAGAAGGGAATCGACGCGGGCTGCATAGCCCCGGGGATTTTTCCGGCAATTGTTTTTGTGGTTATAATTGCCGCTCTGCTAACGCCCGGGCTTTTGAAGCTCAGCTTTAGGGACAGTCAAGGAAAGCAGACACTTGACATAACGGCAAAGGAAATAACAGACTGAAATTATAAACGGAGACGTATAAAATTGCGTCTCTGTTTATATTTATTATAATATTTGACAAACGTTCATTTTAGGCTTATAATTATGTATAATTATAAGCCTAAGGAGCGGCAGATTATGTTTAAAAAGAGAGTAAGAGCTTTAGCTTTCACTTTGGCACTCACGATTTTTACGGCGCTGTGTCCCGTACAGGGTCTTTCACTTTTCGCATTCGCCGAAAGTTCCGGCGTTAAAAGTGCACAGACAGATCAGGAAAGCATAGGTGCTGTTCTTGACTACTCGTCTCTTCTGCAAGAAGCGTATATTGTTAATCCACAATGGACTAACTTAACCTCGAACACAAGTCTTTCCTTTGAATTCCGCGGTAATACGTATAATGAGACCTACAATCCTCAGCGCCATTTTTCAAGCTTTTCAGCGGCATACTCCTATTTTGAATCACTTTACACGGAGTCTGACGGCAGCATAAACAGCCAGATGGCAAAGGAGGTTCCTGTTTTTATACTTGCTCCGGGAACCTATACCGAAACAAGGCTCACCGTACGCTATAACGCGGTGATTTTAGGCGCAAACGCAGGCATTTCGCCAAATGCCGACATCGATCTGTCAACGGCTAATCCCAAAACGGGCTGGAATAAAAATACCCTACGTGGCAGCGAAACCGTGATTTCAAACGGTTTTTCCCGTTCGACACAGGTAAACAGCTCTCTGACAAATCAAAAATACGAGCAGGCCGCCTCAAACGAAACCGAATTTTCGCTTATAATCGACGGAGTCAAATTTTCGGCTGCGTCTAATTTTCTAACGCTTGCCGACACAACAGGTGCAAAAAAACGTACAATGTCAGTGACTGTGCAAAACAACGACATTGTCACTACAAACGCCTCTTTTTATATAGATGACTCTCAGTCGGCAAACAACGTAAACTGCTACGATTTTAAAAACATACGCAGTGACGGCACCAAGGTAAAAAGCTTTTTCGGTGCAAACGCCTCGCACGTTCGACTGGACGGGGTATATTTTGCCAACAGCTCCGGCTCCATTTCACAAAGCCAGCTTATCGCTCCGTATGAATTTTCTTTTCTTATGCAGAATTCGTATATGTACAAATGCTCGGCTGGCTACAATCTTAATTTCAGATATAAAGATTCAGAGCATAAAAGCAAGGTCACGCTAAACGGCAACCTGTTTTACGAGCATAACAGCGGAAGCTATGGTGCGCTTACATTTTACAGCACAAAATCTCACAAGGACTCAAGCTACGAGATAAACATACAAAACAATATCTTTATTGCCGACCAAAGCTATAATACCACAGCGAAAAACACTTTTCTGAACGGCAACACAAGCTATCAGCAGGGCGCATACGCCATGTATGTCAACCGCAACAGGGTTATTGGCTACACAAGCCTTTTCCCCAACATGCCCGACAATGTAACATACATAACAGCGGACTTTAACTATAACTATTTTGCGCCGTCATATAACAGTCATGCCGACGTATTGGGAACTACAAGCCAGTACTTTAGTACAACGCCCTATTCCGACCCTATTGACATTGACAACCTTGTATATTATGAAGACTTTGCCATGACCGTCTATGACGGCATGCTGGACGTATCCGGCGTCAGCTTTTATGAGGATGCGGACTATGTAAGCATTGACAACGATAATTCGCTTATCACGGCGTCATACACCTGTGGCACAAATATCCAAAACCCAGCGCTGTATTTTCGAGACAGTGCAGTAACCGCAGAATTTTTTTCTGACAGCAGCTGTGCTTCCCGCATAACATCAATTTCAGCACCGGCTCAAAACGCTGTCACAACGGTCTATGCAAAAGCCGTTAAGGGCTCCGCCTCAAAAGTGATTACTGTAAAGCTTTACGGTGAAAATGCTGTTGATGACTTTGCAAGCGGTTGGTCTGACCCAGAGGGTACTATACAAAATACGGCGTATCTTTTATCTCCTGAGACAGCGGACATGTCAAACGGCGCAGTTTTCAGACAGAGCTTTGACGGTAGAACGTATTCGTTTACCGTCGGACAGAACGCATTTGCAACGCTTGAAGAAATCTTTGCTGCCGCCGGCAGCGGTATACCTCAGATAATTCTGCCTTACGGCAGCTACGGTGAGCTTAACATCACCGCTCCTTGTCAGATTTACGGTGAAAATTATAAAAGCGCCGCCGCTGCCGGCAGCGGTACGGACGAGTGGGGAGCCGGACTTGCATGGAGCAGCGGGAAAACCTCAAAGGTTTCCGGAATTACTCTGTCCTGTGCAAACGTCACAATTTCCGGTGTCGAGCTTTGCGGCGCAGTTTCTGATCTTACAAGAACTCAAAACGGCAGCATCACTTTTAAAAACTCGCTGATAAACGCACAAGGTGATGCACAAAACGGATACAGACAGTTTAATGTCGGATGCCCGTCCGTACAAAGCCTGCACAATGAATATATTCTTGACGGAGTTTACATTAAAAATATCCCGTCGGACGAAAGCCAAAATAAAATACTGTTCGGTGGCGCGCTTCCCTCAAAGCTTTCAATTACCAACAGCTACAGTAACGGCGCTCTGACGCGGCTTTTTGACGCACACTGGAACAGCAGCCTGTATTCTGGTGACTGCGAAATTTTAATTTCCGACAGCCGGTTTAACGTAAGCTCTGCAAGCGGCGCGTTTTTAACAGATTCACGCGACGGCGTAACAGTCGGTGCTAACGCCATAGCCTACACCGTAAAAAACAGTGTGTTTGAAAGCATCGGTAATCAGATCGGCGCGCTTATCTCTCTGTCTCCTCAGGCATATACAAGTCTTACTATCGAGGACAATACCTTTATACACAAAACAGAGTCGCCGGTACTTTTTGAAATTAATTACAAAAACACCGAATACACCGGCAGCGGCTTCTCTTTTAAAAACAATCGTATAGTAGGATTTTCAAGCTATTTTGCCGCTGCAAACTACGACAGTACAAATACTTTTATTGACGTTTCCGAAAATTACCTTGCTCCGTACAGTGAAGATTTTATTATAGCTGACGACGGCATTTGCCCCACGGGCTTTGCTCTTTGCAGCGCATATTACGAAGACTATGCGCTGACAAAAATCAAAAATCCGGTAGAGGTGCTGTTCTCCGAAAAAGACGGGCTCATATTTGACAGCATAAACTCGGTACTGGAGCTGTTTGTTGAAAGCGACAGACAAAAAATCGACTTTACCGACGGATATATAGATAATCTGTCCGACCTGATTATATCCGGTGTATACCTGCTCGACGGCGAAACTGCTGATATGTCGGATATTTCGGTTAACAATCTTATTACAACCGTAAAAGTTACAATCAGCGTTCCCGACAATCCTTACGTCTATACCACGTTTACTCTCAAAATCCACCGTAATGTGCCGGCGTTACTTTCCATACACGATATAATTGCGGACAGAGGAGTCATTGCCTTTAACGAATATACGGGCGGCTACACACTGACCCTGCCGGAAACTTCATCGGGCGCGGATATATTCGTAAAAACAGCTGATGGTACGTCCTCACAGCTCATGTACAACGGTCAATCCGTAACAAGGGCAGATGGGATTGAAAGCGGCACCGAAAAGAATTACATCATACGTGTTACGGACGGCACGCAGAGTATCGACTACACACTGCGCGTTGTTCGTCCTGCGTCCGCCGGTCTTACTCCCGATTATGACAGCTACCCCAACACCGCATATATTATAGACGCAGATTGGGCAAATACATCATCCGGAAATATAAGCTTTACCTTCCGGGGAGAGCAGTATACCCAGCCGTTTGACAGCAACCGCCATTTTGCGAACTTTGATTCGGCATATGCGCACTGGCTTGGCACCAACCCCGACATTCTGCATGATACACCGGTATTTATATTTACCGAGGGCAGCTACGGCGCCATCAAGGTTTACTACCGCGCAATGATACTCGGAACAAATGCCGGCATAAATCCAAACGACCCGTCCGCTGACGTCTCAGAGCTTCTGCCGGGAGGCAGCATAGCCGAAAATACGGCATGGGACAGCGAGCACGAAACGGTATTCACCGACAGAATTTATCGCTCGACAAGAGTTTCGGGCAACGATGACCTATCGCTTGAAAAAAATGTTCAGGACGCGGAAAATGCCGCTGACGAGCGCATGGAGTTCTTTATTCTGATAGACGGTATAAAGCTTACGGGCAGCGGAAAACTCGGAGTAGACGATGTTGACGTGGGCTCAAGAACAGACAGCGATAACTCAATATCACTGAACGTGACCGGCAAGCGTTCAGACAACATGTACCTGCAGAATATAAAATCCGTAAACCAGACGGGACATCTTTACACGGCGCAGGACACCACCTTCAATTACAATTCACTGACTGTTAAAAATCTGCGCATGACCGGCTTCAACGGCTCTGCGCTCATAAGAAAATATCTTGATACACTTGTGTTTGACGGTGCATATATAGAAAATTCCAGCATGAGCGTAAGCATATTCGACGTTGACGCAAACATGAACATGCGCCACGACATGGACTATACAGTTAAAAACAGCTGCTTTACCGGAGGCGCTCTTACACGTGCCGTGCGTATACGCACAACACCGCTAACATCGGGTGATTATCAAAGCGGTAAACTTTCAATTTACAACAATGCGTTCTTAAACTGTGCAAGTGCGCAGTGGGGCATTATTTCAGTATCGGCACAGCTTCCCGATATTAACGTGACAATAGAGGATAATCTGTTCAGTCAGCAGGGCGGATACGAGGTGGACACTGCTATCGAAGGAAACAGCGCGTTTTTTACCAATCCGATGACAATGAACGTCCACCGCAACCGCTTTATAGGCATAACCTCCTATCTGCCCAATATGAACCAAGTTACGGACGAAAATCTTGCAAAGCTGAGCTTTGATTTTTCAGGCAATTACCTGTCAGACACTTTCACTTCAGTATCTGATAAAACCGGAAAAGCCCCCGAATACGTTTCAGGTCCCGACGGAAATACAGACCCGATAGGTGCGGTCACACTGCCGTATTACTGTGACTTTTCTTTAAATACTCTCAGCACCGACTTTGACGTCACAAATGCTCTGTTTGGCGGCGGAAAAACAATGCTTCAGATTCTCCCTGAAGAACAAAAGCTGAATGTAATGCTGACGGAAAATATAACGGGTGTACTCGAATTTATTACAAAGGGAAGCGGCGTTGACAAGGCACTGTATCCCTTTGACAGCAGCGTACCCGTAACAAGCATCAGCTATAAAGATGTAATGGCGGGAAATACCGAATACACTCTGAAGCTTTCCAAAAACGGTGCACAGCGTACTTACAGCGTCACGCTGGAGGCAAATGAAATCGGCTACTTTAAAGAAAGCTTTTCAGACCCGCTCGGACAAATTCAAAGCACCGCGTATCTTCTCAGCCCGGATATCGCCCTTTACAGCCAAAGGGACATTATAATACGCAGCTGGAAAGGCAGGTATTACAGATTCACCGTCGGTGAAAACGCATTCTCGGATATCGATGAAATAAACGCAGTGCGCTCAAACGGACATATTCAGATTATAATTCCCGATACAAAGATTGACGGCGAGCTTATAATCCCCGCGGATACCTCCGTATACGGCATAAATTATGATGTAAATCCCAATACTCCTGTATCGGATGACATCTCCTCCGACTGGACGCTAAGCGACGACTGGGGCTCATACGGTCAGAGCGAAATAGATTCGATATCCATATCTCCCGACGCATCCGGCACAAATATCGAGATAAAAGGCATTACTCTGCGCGGACGATTTTACGATACTCTGCGCGGCGCCAGCAGCAAACAGACAAAAATAACGCTCGAAAACATCGTTATCGAGCATGAGGAAACTCTCGCTGCCAGCCCTTACGGATATTATTCTACCGTTTACACACTTACATTTTCCAACTTAAACAACGAGCAGGGTGGAAACAACACTGATATAGGTGTTATGAAAAACGTTCGTGTTGAAAAGGTAATGTGCAGCACCGAAATTTACGAAGGCAGAAACAGACTGCTTAACGAATATCTACCGAGTGATTTTACGATAGACGGTCTATACTGTGACCTTGAAAAATCACAGGTAAGCCTGCTCGGCTGGTGGAAAATGAGTTCAAAACAAAGAGACGGCAGACTGTCGGTTAAAAACTGTAATCTGAGAAACGGTATTGATACATCAGCCGGAAATTATCTGTATTTCGAAGGCAGAAACCATGCAAACAACGGTCAGAGCCAAACAGCGCAGCTAAACATTACAGGCAACTGCTTTTACAACTTCCAGACCAAAGCCGCGGGATTTACCGTGTCTCCCTACGCTTACAGCGATATAAGCATACAAAACAATCTGTTTTTGAGCAGCACCGAAAAAACTGCGTCATTTATTGCCTTCAACGACACGGCCCAGCCAAACGAAATGCTGAAAATGAATATTTCGGGCAACAGATTTGTAGGCGTCGCAGGCGTAATTAATAACCCGTCAAACAACAGCGTGCTTGATTTGTCCGGGAACTACTACAATGTATATTCAGACAGCTTTATTACAGGCGCCGGTAGGAAAATACTGGGCGGCAGCAACACCGTCAACAACTGGCAATATCAAAATTATGCGCTTACAATACGTTCCGACGGACTGACAAGCTATAAGTTTTCAGATAAAATCAAGGTAAACAGCTCCGACAAAACACTGAAGCTGACGCTCGGCGCCGGAAAGAGCACCTTCTCGCTCAATGACTATATTATTCAAAGCGGCGGTAACTCGATCACTGTCAGCGGAGTCTCGGATATAACCGAAATCCCGGCGGTCAACGACGCCGTATACACCGTCAGCATTTCAAACAACACCTCTTCAGAACAGTGGGTTCTTGAAATTGACATAAACTCCGCCGATATGAGTGCGCTTTATACTGCGCTTGAGCGCGCGGCAGGTTTTGAAAGCGCAAGCGGTTACCGCGAGTACGCTTTAGAACGTATCAGGCTCGCTGCAAAAGACGGTGAATACATAATTCACAGCGATAAAGCAGACAAGACACAGGCAGACAACGCAGCTCAGAAAATAAACCTTGCGGCGGATATCGCTCAAAAGCTGCTCGAGCTTGACAGTCTTACTGAAAGTGCGAGTGAAATCGATACAACAAGCTGCTCTCAGCATCAGATAACGGAACTGAACGCGGCAATTAATTCAGCCGTAAAAACCGCAGAAAGAACGCAAAGCACACTGACGGAAATCAATGCCGCATACAACGCGCTGCAGGATGCAATAGATAAAATCACTCTGGAAGCGGAGAATTACGGTCAAATCCTAAAAAATGCCGAAATTATAAAAAACAGCGAGGAGTTTGAATATTACACCGAGGTTTCGGCGGAGAATTTCCTTGAAAAGTACGAAACCGCAAAAACGTTTTACGGCGAAAACAATTTAAGTACCTACAGCCTGAAATCAGCAGTTACTCTGCGCGCGGAAAACATTACCGAGGCGATGCAGGAGTTGGTTGAAGCAATGGATAATCTGACGCCTGACACCGAAAGGATGCTCAGTGCAATAGCGGATGCACAGAAGATAAAAAACAGCGACCACAGGTACACAGCAGCATCATACAAAGTGCTGACGGACAAAATCGACGAGGTCAAAGCAATAATTTCCCCGAATGCAAGACAAATAATGCAGGCATGCACAGAGCTTGAAAGTGCAGTAAACGGACTTATAGACCAGAGTGAATTCAACACCGTACTCAAACGCACAAAACAGATAAGCAACGACAGTAACTTATACTGCACTCCCACATTTGACGCACTGCTGACAGCGATATCAAACGCTGAAGCGGCGGCAGAATTGTTTGAAAGCGCCGCCGATGTATCAGCCGCCGTAAATATGCTGACAAATGCGGAAAATGCACTGAAAAAACACAGTTTCGGTGAATATGTTTCCAACAATGACGCGGACTGCGAGAATAACGGAACCGAAACTGCACACTGTACCACATACGGCTGTACGTATACGGACACAAGAATTAAGGAGGATTCTGCGCTCGGTCACAATTGGGATAACGGAACGGTAACAAAAACGCCGACCTGTTCGCAAGAGGGTGAGCTGTTGTTTACCTGCCGTAATGACAGTTCTCATACAAGGACTGAGACAATTCCTATTGACGCCGATGAACACGCATGGGACAACGGAGTAATTACAAAAGAACCCACATGCTCGGCACAGGGCGAAAAGCTCTTTACATGCAAAAACGACAGTTCCCATACAAAAGTCGAGGCTATTCCCGTAAACCCGGACGCACATAAATGGGGCGAATTTGTTTATAACAACGACGCCACTGTGGAAGCGGACGGCACAGAGACAAGGAAATGTGAATACTGCGGTGAGGAAGAAGTCAGAACCGCGCAGGGCACAAAGCTCGACCCAACACCTGAACCCGAACCTGAGCCCGAACCCGAACCCGAGCCCGAACCTACTCCCGAACCCGACAAGGAGCTTACAGACAGTTCAAAGCAGTTCAGCGACGTAGAAAGCGGCAGATGGTACAAGAGCTACATTGATTATGTAGCAACATATGAGCTGATGAACGGAACTGATGAAACGGTATTTGCACCGGCAATGACGCTCACAAGAGCCATGTTTGTCCAAATTCTTGCGAACATGAGCGGCGTAGACACGGAAAACCGCGAAGTTGAAACGGCATTTAGCGATGTACCGTCCGGTAAGTGGTATACACCGGCTGTTAAATGGGCTTTTGAAAACGGAATTGTTGACGGCACGGACAGCGATAAATTTTCACCCAATGATAATGTACAGAGACAGCAGATTTGCACGATGATTGTAAGGTATGCAAAATTTGCGGGTATTGTGCTTGATGAACGGGTTGAAAAGAAAACCTTCAATGACGAAAGCAGAATTCAAAACTACGCCAAAGAGGCGGTTGAAATCTGCCAGAGAGCCGGAATAATAGACGGCATGGACGAACACAACTTTGCACCGCGGGATTATGCTACGCGCGCACAGGTTGCAACTATAATTACAAGATTTCATCAGAGTTTTGTAAAATAATAAAATATCCCCGGGCAAACTGCCCGGGGATTATTTTATTGTTAACAATTATCAACAATCAATTACAGAGGCTTTATCCTTTTGAGTTAATATTAAGTTTACTGAAATTAAGTATATCATACATCAATTACCTCCCTAGTTATAATGGGTTTGGCATAGTATACTATGGGACTTTGCTCCAATATCCTTATAGCCTCAATTACAGAGCCTTTATCCTTTTGGGTTAATATTAATCTTACTGAAATGCGGTTATTGATTTCGGGATAATACGAACCGACTCTAATTTCTTCTATATCCACACCCGGAAAATCCGCCGCAGTATACTCTTGCCGAGCTGCACTCTGCGCACGTGTAAGATATACCAACACCTTTCCTTCATCAAAATCGTCGTCAATTGTTACATTACACGGCGGCGCCTTTTCCTCAGTTATAGTCACCCAAGACTCGGGACCGGTCGTCGGCTTTGAATCGTCGGCGGGCGCATCCGTTTCTGCTTCTTCTTTCTCTGTATTTTCTGAATTATCGTTTGCGTCCTCAACATTATCCTTATCTTTTTGCTCTGTTGTTTCTGTATCTTTTTTATTTTCTGTATCTTTTTTATTTTCTGTATTTATATCATTCTTATTATCATCTGCATTTTCTGCAGGCTTATCTTCAGTCTTTTCTTTATCTGTTTTGTCTTCCGGCTCGTCCGCCGCGTCGCCGCTGCTCTGCGCCGGAATATCTGCTCTTACATCTTCCGGCGGACGGCGTTTGCAGGATGCTACGCAGAGTAACATAACACACATCAGTATTAAAGATATTATTTTTTTCATATAGCTTCCTCCTTTATATATTTTCTTCATAATATCATAATTTTCCCATAAATGCCACAATATTATCAAATATATTTATTTTTTGTAAAATTTATGCAAATCAGCAAAACCGTTCTTGTATAATATCCTAAATTTTCCAGTATTACATTACGTTAAGGTACATATAATTTGGCAAAACAAAAAACAGACCTTAAATTAAGGTCTGTTTTTATAAAATTTTTTCGGTTTACCGATAAGAATTATCCGAATATCGTCAGCAAAAATCCCGCTGCAACAGCAGAGCCGATAACACCGGCAACATTTGGACCCATAGCGTGCATTAGCAGGAAGTTGGAGGGATTTGCCTTTTGACCCTCAACCTGCGAAACACGCGCCGCCATCGGAACAGCGGAAACGCCTGCGGAACCGATAAGCGGATTGATTTTTCCGCCGGAGAGCTTGCACATAATTTTGCCGAGCAAAAGACCGCCGACAGTAGAAAATGCAAACGCAATCAGACCCAGACCGATAATTTTGAGTGTATTCCAGGAAAGGAAATTCGCGCCGACAGTTGTAGCCCCGACAGAAATCCCGAGGAAAATCGTAACAATATTCATAAGTGCATTCTGCGCAGTGTCCGAAAGACGTTCGGTAACTCCGCATTCACGGAACAGATTTCCGAGCATAAGACAACCAAGCAGCGGAGCGACCGACGGTAAGAGCAGAACAGTAAATATAGTAACAACTATCGGAAAAACTATTTTTTCACGCTTTGAAACAGGACGGAGCTGCTCCATCTTGATTTCACGTTCTTCCTTAGTTGTTATAAGCCGCATCAGCGGAGGCTGAATAAGCGGGATAAGCGCCATGTAGCTGTACGCCGCAATCGCTATCGCGCCCAAAAGCGCAGGTGCAAGCATTGACGTTAGGAATATCGCGGTAGGTCCGTCCGCACCTCCGATAATACCGATAGACGCCGCCTCCGGTCCCGAAAAGCCGAGAAAAATTGCAAGAAGCATCGCGCAGTAAACGCCAAACTGTGCCGCAGCGCCCAAAAGAAACGATTTTGGATTTGAAAGCATCGGACCGAAATCGGTCATAGCACCTACGCCCAGGAATATCAGCGACGGATAAATACCCGCCTTGACGCCGATATACAATATATCAAGAAATCCGCCGTTTGCCAGAATATGACCGTAGCTGTGATAGAATTCTGAACCCTCATCCATAAACTGCTCCCACAGAGCAGGATTGTATATTGCCGTAGCACCGTCAGGCGTCGGCAGATTGGTAAGCAGCATTCCGAAAGCAATTCCGACAAGCAGCAGTGGCTCAAACTTTTTTACAATACCCAAATACAGGAGCACGCAGGCAAGCACAATCATAACTGCCGACTGCCAGGTCATATTTGAGAAACCGGAGCTTTCCCAGATGCCCTGTAAGGTTTCAACTATAATATTCACTTGTCTTTACCCCCCTATGCGAGATACACAAGTGCAGCGCCGCTCTCGACAGACTGTCCTTTGGAGACGGCAACAGAGGTGACTGTACCGTCAGAGGGCGCCATTATCTCATTTTCCATTTTCATGGCCTCAATGACAACAAGCACCTGACCTGCTTTCACAGTCTGTCCGTTTGACACATTTACGCTAAGTATCGTACCGGGAAGCGGAGCGTTTACAGGCGTGCCGCTTCCTGCCGGAGCAGAAGCAGCAGGCGCGGGTGCAGACTCCGCAGACGCCACAGGTGCAGCCGGAGCCGGTGCAGAGGCGGCAGGCGCGACGGGTGCAGCCGGAGCCGGTGCAGGGGCGGCAGGAGCGACGGGTGCAGCCGCTCGCTCATCCAAAACAATTGCTTTGCCCTCTTCTACCTCAATTTCATATGTCTTGCCGTTTAATGTAACTTCGTATTTCATGTTATTTTACCTCTCTGACAGAAATAAATCTCAGATTATCAAGCGGCTTATTAAGCTTGTGTGCAACAATTGCCATAAGCACCGCCGCAGTCTTGTCGTCAATGCCGTGCAGCTTAACGCCGGTATAATTATCCTCTGTCCGCTCAGCCTCGGATGCTGCCACAACAGTCTCGGGTGCCGCCGAAACAGCTTCAGGCTCGTCGGCAGGAGCTGTTTTCCCGCCGAATAACTTAGAAATGAGTGCTATAATACCCATCAGAACAATAAGAACCACAAAGACCGTAGCAAATCCTACAAGTGCGATAATCAGTGCGTCGGTGATAGAAGGATTTTCGTAAGAACTCATAAAACAGCCCCCTAATCAATACGCTTTATAGAGTAAACTACCGTGTTTTCCTCTAACTTGCGGCGTTGTTCAAAGAATTTTTCCGCGACCTGCGGGAACGCGATGTAGGAAAGCACATCCTCATCGCTTTTTGCGATATCGCCGAGCTTTGCCTTGGTTGCCTCAAACTCGTCAGCAAGGTCATCTGCGGGACGATGTGTTATAGGCTTTTCGTCGCCCAAAACCTTTTTAGCGATTTCGGCATTGATTTCACCGGGAGCACGACCGTACTCACCGCGGACATACGCCTTAACCTCTTTGCCTATACTCTTATAGCGCTCACCCAGCAGAACATTCTGCGCAGCCTGAACACCAACCATCTGGCTCATCGGCGTTACAAGCGGAGGATATCCAAGCTCCGCACGAACCTTGGGCACCTCTGCCAAAACATCTTCAAACTTATCCATTGCATTCTGCATCTTAAGCTGTGAAACCAGATTGGAAAGCATACCGCCAGGAACCTTATAATCAAGGCATGCGGTATCCGTCGCCATCATCAGCGGATCAAGCGTTCCGTTTTGCAGATACTCGTTTCTGATAGGTGCGAAATAGGAGTTAACCTTTGAGAGAATTTTATCGTCAAGAGATACCTCGTAGCCCAAATCGCGCAGGGCATACGCCAAAGTCTCAGTTGCAGGCTGCGAAGTACCGCCGGAAAAGCAGGAAGTAGCGGTATCAATCACATCGGCGCCGGCCTCAACCGCCTTGAGGTAGGTCATAAACGCAAGACCCGCCGTGCAGTGGGTATGAACGACAACAGGCACTTTTATATTCTCCTTGAGCGCCTTTACAAGGTCATACGCCTCCTTAGGCGACATAACGCCCGCCATATCCTTGATACAGACAGATGCAACGCCCATGTTTTCCATTTCTTTTGCAAGCTTTACATAGCTTTCAAGATTATGAACGGGGCTTGTGGTGTAGGAGATGGCGCCGGAAGCATGAGCGCCGTGCTTTATCGTTTCCTCAACGGCAACACGTATATTCCGTACATCGTTAAGCGCATCAAAAATACGAATAATATCAATTCCGTTCTTAACGGACAGCTCAACGAATTTTCTTACAACATCGTCGGGATAATGCTTATAACCCAATAGATTTTGTCCGCGAAGCAGCATCTGAAGCTTAGTGTCGGGCATTGCCTCTCTGATTTTTCTCAGCCTCTCCCACGGATCTTCGTTAAGAAAACGCAGACAGCTGTCAAAGGTAGCACCGCCCCAACACTCGACAGAGTAGTACCCTGCCTTATTCATGTCGGACAAAACAGGCGCAAATTTTTCAAACGGCAGACGCGTTGCAATCAATGACTGATTTGCGTCACGCAGCACCGTTTCGGTAAAATTCACCTTCATTATTGTCATCTCCTTAATTTAATTCCAAATTTTTCGTCATTATATAGTTTATCACAAAAAAGTCAAATGTCAACGGATTTTTCGAGAAAAAACCAGATACATACCCGCAACACAGGCGGCAATAATACACAGCACCGAAGATATGGGCAAAGCCTGCGTTAAATAGCCCAAAGCTAAAAACCCGAGCGGCAGCGCACCTGTTGTCACGATAGTATAAATTCCCATTGCGCCCGCAATGGAATTCTCATCGTTTTCCTCCTGAATCTTTGTGAGCGCGGAGGTGAAAAACAGATAATCGGACAGCCCGTAGATAAGAACTACGGGGCAGATAATATAAACGCTTCCCGAAAATGAGAGTATTCCCGCCGAAACCGCAATGCCGAGCGCCGCCCAGATAAATCTTTTCTTTCCGGACATAATATAAGCACCGATAACGGCACCCACGCCGATTAGTGCCATAAACACCGAAAACCATATGCGTGAAAGTTCGAGCTTTTCCGAAATCCCGGTGAATATCAGGTTATATGCCGTTCCGACAAGCGATACCGTAAACACTACCGCAAGCAGAGGAATGCTTAGGTTCATTTTTCCCTTTTTGACTTTTCTGCAGGCTTTTTGTGTATTTATCTTTATTCCCCACAGTAAAAACAGAGACGGAATATAGCTAAACGCATTTGCAATAAATGCCGCTCGGTAGGAAAGCGCGGTATACAGCACACCCGAAATAATAGGTCCTGCGGCGCGCGACAGCGACATGGCAAGGCTCAGCGCCGCGACGCCGGACGGCAGTGCATTTTCTTCACACATAAGCTTTGGCATAGAGCTTGCCGCCGGGGTCTGAAACGCACGGACGGTACCCCACAGCGCGCCGAAGACTAAAAAGCCCCAAAACGGCATGTCTCTTAAAAAAATAAGCGCCGACGACATTGCAAGCAGCATTATTTCGGTAGTGATTAGCATACTCTTTGCGGGAATTCTGTTGGTAAGCCTTCCCGCAAAATACGAAAACAAAAACACAGGAGCGTAAGACACGCACAAAAAAACACCGAGCGACATGCGGCTGCCCGTCATCTCGGTTATAAGCGCGCTGAGCGCCACGTTTTGTATATACCCGCCGGACTGTGACAAAAGCTGGGATGACAACAGCCGTACAAAGCTTTTATTCTCAACCGCGGGATATTTTTTTACAAAAAAATTGTCCATACTTAAAGTATGGACAATTTACCGCTAAAATATCATCAGAGATTTTACTGCTAACCGTCTATGAAGTCCCAGAAAGGTTTAAATTTATCCGTCACGTAAAACCGGTTATTGTGCTTAATCCCGGAATCATTTGTCTTTGAAATACCGAAAATACTTGAGCTATGACTGCTGTCATAAAACCTTATTAAACAGGTCCATCCGGCAGCCGGCTCAACAGCGAAGGAAGACGTAAACTCGATTTTATTTATGTATTCTACCGCACGCACAACGTCCGCCTTATCGGTAATCGCTCTTATCTTCGGTATTTTCCCGTTTTCATCCGCAACCTGTGCTACTACCTCTATCTTAACATATCTGTCGGGGTCAAGATTAAACCTATACGAGGCGTTTTGAACCGCTTCGTACAATCTGCACAAAATCGCTGCGGCCTCTGCGCGCGTCACGGCGGCATGCGGTGCAAATTTGTCATTTCCCACGCCCTTCAAAATACCGCAAAGACGAAGGGCATTGACAGCCTCGATTGCATACTTTGACGGAGTATCCGTAAACTCCGGCACGGGATTTTCTGCCTGCGGCACGGAAATCAAAATAAATTTGTTATTGAGATACCTGTAAATAAACGCCGCTATTTGCTGACGGGTAACATACTGACCGAGACCAAAGGTATTTTTATCAACTCCGCGAACTATATCCATGTCATACGCCCAAAGTAAGGCATATGAATACCATCTTTTTTCGCTTTTAATATCGTCAAAAGGCAAGCTGTTAGAATATTTGCAGGATACCTCTGTCATTCTTTCAAGCGCGGTGACAAACATTTCCCTCGTCATGGGAAGCTCAGGCTCAAAGCGCTTGTATGGCACGCCGTTCATGATGCCAAGCTCATACGCTTTTATTACCTCCTCATAGTACCACTTGTCACTGCTTATATCCATGTACGGATTTTCGGACGGCTCATTTGCATATACAAGCGAAGACTGCATCATAATAACCGCCAGAATGCAACAGAACACACATTTTAAATATTTCAATTAAATCACCTGCCGTCAATAATAAAATTGTATACCCACAGCACAGGCAATATCAGAATTTAGTTCTATATAACGCGGGGACTCACTCCAGCCGTCAGCTATGTGAAAATATGCTTTTTGCGCCCCTGTTGCCTGATTTTCCATTTCTGAGAGCCCGTATGCGATAACAGCATGCGCTCCGTATGTACTTTCTTTTTTTAAAGACATATAAAATATAGCGTTATAACCCATGGGGAATTCATATTCATCAATATCATCGGCGTTACTTGGAATCTCATACATCTGATATGGAGTTATTCCGTACATATCAAAAATATAATCTATATAATAATATGCTCTGTTATTAGGCGTACCGTCAGTATTACTGAAAAAATTGTTTAATATGCCCTTATCTGCTATGGTAAGAAACAGTGTATCATTATCATTTGGAATACCCGCAGCACCTGCAGGATAACGATTGCGAAACGCTGCAATCAAATTCGTAATGGCAGTCGGTCCGCAATGATTTGTATATTGATTTCTATTACCGAATTCCGTTGTATAATAATCCATATAATTTGTCCAGTAATCTATGCGGCGTGTATAGCTAAACGGTCCGCCGTAATTTGCATTTGCGTGACCTATGGGATCAACAATTTCAGAGCATACAGATACATTATTATAATCATACTCCAAATAAGCCGATTCCGGTATATTACTTATATTACGATTGTCATCCACATAATTAACAAGGTTGTTTTTTTCGATCTGTTCTCCGGACAGTCCCGTTACTTTACCATCACCCTCATCGAGATAATACTCATAATTACCCAAATAAACAATCTTGTCATTGTCGCTTAAATCAAGCTCTGTATACAAAGGCTCAGCTTTATCGGACCATTCGGGTATTAGTGACTTTGCATCCAAAAATGCGGATACTACAACATACCCTTTATTTAGTTTTACCGTATATGCAGTAACCGTATCTGTATCTGTTTGATCATACATAGGAATTACATTGACAACCTTTGTATTCTCATCCCAATCAATTTCCGGCGTCTTCGCAGCGTCGCAAACAAATAACTCGGCAATTTCTTTAGCCTCTTCTGCTGAAACACTCACAATATTACACATTTCCTGCGGTGTAAATCTAAACACTTTGCCGCTGCTAATCCGTATCTCTGTCAGACTATCAGATGAAATATCAGCTGCATATGCCGTAAATAATGATAAAGCGAGCGAAATAATACATATTATTGATATCAGTTTTTTCAATCTATTCATTTTTTTCATTTCGGTATCCTTTCTCCTAACATAGCCATTTAAATTAATCAAAATTACCATCAGTCAAATTCTAAGATACGCGAAAAATTTGACTTCTTTAAACATATTTCATCACAGTAACCTCCTCCCAATAATAACCATTTATTAATTATATTATATTCCGAAATCATTTCAAATGCAATACAGTTATATATTTTTGATATTTTTTATAGAAATTAGCCAAAATATAAGTCTGAAATACCTGATATCGCTTTTACTATTAGTAAATTTGACATAAAAATTGTCCGCACCTTTGTGCGGACAAATACCCACGCTATATAGCCATACCGCCGTCCACCGACAGCGTCTGACCCGTAATATATCCGTGCCGTGCAAGGAAAAACACCGCACGTGCCACCTCCAGCCCGTCGCCCAGTCTGCCGAGCGGAATTTTCTCGCACAAATCCGCCTCGCAAAGTCCGTTCAGCATTTTTGACCGTATGCACCCCGGAGCAACGCAGTTGACCGTTATTTTGTCCGGCGCAAGCTCCTTTGCAAGGGATTTGGTAAAACCTATCATTCCTGCCTTGGCACTGCTGTACAGCACCTCGCACGACGCACCGGTAACGCCCCAGACGGACGACACATTGACAACTGCACCGGTGCGCCGCCGCAGCATCTGGGGAATAATCAGTCTTGTTAAATCGATATGAGCGGAAAGATTTAAGGATATAAGTCTATGTGTATCGGCTTCCTTCGTGTCAAGAAAAGCACTGATTTTAGCGGCACCCGCATTATTGACAAGAACATCGGTTCCGCCCATATCCTCCGCCGCGTCTGCAAGAGCCTGTCTGCCCTCACGCGTTTGTATATCCGCATGTACCGGCACAATCTTCACCGGAAAATCAGACAGCATGCTCTTAACGCCGAGGGCTGACTCTTCATCGGAATTATACCCTAAAACAATATCATAATTTAACCGCGCCGCCTCATAGGCACACATTGAACCGATTGCACCCGAACCGCCCGTTATCAAAGTCAGCATATTTAATCCGTCCTTTTTATTTTTACACATCTATTTTATTTTAATTCAAACTGAAATTCAATGCTTTATTGAAATTTTATCTTTGTTTATATATAATATGTAGCAAGAGGTAAAAACTATGGATGAAAGCATAAAGTCACTGCCGGGCGTAGGCGACGCGCGCGCAAAATATTTTGAAAAGCTGAAAATACATACCGTTTCCGAGCTTTTAAGACTGTATCCGCGCAGGTATGACGACCTTGGCAATATAATTGATATTGCAGACGCCGGCTCACACCGCGGCGAAAAAGTAACGATGTACGCTAAAGTATGCGGCGTCATTACCGAAAAGAGGCTGAGCGGCGGCAGGCTTTTAACAATTGTGCCCGTTTCTGATGAAAGCGGCGCGACAAACCTTTCCTATTTTAATAATAAATTTATAAAAAACAGTCTAAAACCCGGTGGGCGGTATCTTTTTTACGGCAAAATTGCGCAGAACGGACCTCCGATTATTTACAACCCGGAGCATTACCGACATCTGCCCGAAAACGGAAGACTGCTGCCCGTGTATCCGCTGACATCGGGCATTTCGCAGAGCTTTATGCGCAAAACAGTAGCCAAGGCTCTGAGCAGAACATATTTTACCGAAACCCTTCCGCCTGAAATCATCTCGGAATACGGGCTTATATCTCTTGACAATTCAATAAAAAAAATACATGCGCCGCGAAATTCAAGCGATATTTTTGACGCAAAATACAGACTGATTTTCGAGGAACTGTTATATTTCAGTCTCGGTCTGCAAACAATGAAAAACAGAGACAGGTCGCCCGCCGCCGCAGTTATACCGCAGAATATACCACAGGAATTTCTGAATGCTCACGGCTTTTTGCCGACAGACGCACAAAACCGTGCGCTGAAGGATATTTACCGCGATTTACAAAGCGGGTACTCTATGCACCGACTTTTACAGGGTGACGTCGGCTCGGGCAAAACGCTTGTTGCCGGTCAGTGCGCCTTTGCCGTAATCAGAGCGGGAGCTCAGGCTGCCGTAATGGCGCCGACCGAGGTCCTTGCAAACCAGCATTTCAGGTATTTTGAAAAAATGATGGCGCCGCTGGGCATAACCTGCGCGCTGCTCACGTCCTCAGTCGGCGCATCACAAAAACGGGAAATCAAAATCAGGCTGAAAAGGGGAGATATTCAGCTTGTAATCGGAACACACGCCGTTTTACAAAAGGACGTGGCGTTTGCAAATTTAGGTCTTGTAATCACTGACGAACAACACCGTTTCGGCGTTATGCAGCGAACAGAGCTTGCGCAAAAGGGCAGGGGAGCGCACATACTCGTTATGAGCGCCACGCCCATACCGCGTACACTTGCGCTTATGCTGTGGGGTGACCTTGATCTGTCTGTCATTGACGCGCTGCCTGCCGGCCGACAGCAAATAAAAACCTATCTTGTAAACTCGTCATACAGCGCACGGCTGATGAAATTTATTAAAAAGAATATTGACGACGGAGGTCAGGTATACTATGTCTGCCCGGCGGTTGAGGAGGATGCGGAAAACGAGACTTATCTTACCGCAGCCAAAACAAAAAAGGATGAGCTTTCCGCCGTATTCGGAAAAGACAGTGTAGGGCTTGTTTACGGCAAGATGAAAAGTGCGGACAAGGACCGTGCCATGCAGCTGTTTTACGACGGGAAAATAAAGGTGCTGGTATCAACAACCGTAATAGAGGTGGGCGTAAACGTACCCAACGCAACGCTTATGATCATTGACGGAGCGGACAGATTCGGTCTTTCTCAGTTGCATCAGCTGAGAGGAAGGGTAGGGCGCGGCAGCCGCGCGTCATACTGCGTACTGATAAACGACAGTGAAAGCGAGACCGCCGCGCAGCGCCTGATCTTTTTTGCAAAAACGACCGACGGCTTTGAAATTGCAAAAAAAGATTTGTCACTGCGCGGTCCAGGTAATTTTTTCGGCTCTCAACAGCACGGTTTGCCGCGCATGCGCATCGCCGATCTTGCCGAAGACACCGAAACCGTGCGCCATGCATCCGAGTGCGCAAAGAGAATTTTAACTGAAGATCCCGGACTGAAAAACCATCCTGAAATACTCTCTAACGTGACAAAACTGTTTGAGGCTTACAGCCTTGACTGACTCAGGTGAAATTTTCTTTTTTCGCTATATTTTACATCGTATTAAATTCGTTTAACCGCCCAAACTACTATTGAAACCTGAAAGAGGAGGTGAAAACGAATGAACAACGAAATCAAAAAGAATGCCAAAAGTGCTCTTGATAAAATGAAGTTTGAAGTAGCTCGTGAAATCGGTGTCGATTTGAAAGAGGGTTACAATGGCAATATCACTGCAGCTCAGGCCGGTTCCGTAGGTGGTAACATGGTTAAGAAGCTTATCGAGAGAGGCGAGCAGTCACTCTAAGCCATACTCTTTAAAAACGACGCATAAAGCGGTATATTTTATCGCCGCGTATAAATGAAAGCAATACCGCACAAATTGTGCGGTATTGCTTTTTATCAGTTTACATCAAAAACGGTATCGTCAGTCATATTGCCGATAGCGTCCATAATCTTTGAAAGCTTTGCAAGCTGCTCTTCTGTCAGATTAACCTGTGCGGTATCCGAACGGACAAAGCCGTGCTTTAAGCTCACACCGTAAATACAGCCGCCCTCCGTATAAACACGGTACTCCGGCTCACATTCGCAGATTTCATCTTTATAATCAAGATACCGCAGCATGTCGGTAATCGCTATCGAATTTGTGCTCATAAACGACCTTTTCCATAGCATTTCAACGTCCGGCTTATATTCAACCGTCGTATAGGTATTGCCGCAGTAGCCCTCCTGCACGTGTTCAATAACATTATTTCCGTCAAACGGCGTATGCTCATGCGTATTTTCGGTACTTTTTGCGGCCGTCGGCAAACCCCTGCCCTCATCAGCTGCCGTAACCCCGCCGCTCTTACATGAATAAAGCGCAAGCACCGCAAAGGCTGCCAGAAGAAATAGAATCAGTTGTCTCACAGTGCGTTCCATTTATTTTCCTCCCTTTATAATTTTACATATATTACACATGAGAAGAGCAAAACGCTGCATTTTTCACAAAGAAATTTTAAATTCAGCAAATCCGACATAAAACTTTTCGGGATTTTGTGCAGTTTTTCAGCACAGCCGCACGGTGATTTCTCCAGAGCGCAGTATTTTCTCATTACCGTTGTCATCACAGACGACAAGCCCGCCGCCGGCGTCAACATCCACTGCGTGAGCTACATGGGCCTTGCCGTCGGCGTAATACGTTATATCCCGCCCCAGCACAAGCATACGCTCACGATAAGTTTCAAAATATGATCTGTCCTCCAAGTCCTGCGTCATCTGCGTCAGGTTATCGGAAATCTGAGCGATAAGCATATTCCGGGTAACACCGCCCCCGACATTCAGCGAACAGGCGGTTTTGGCTATGTCATTCGGAAAAAAGTCCGTTGAAAAGTTAATGCCGATTCCGATGACAACGTGCGATACAATTCCTGTTTCATAATTGGACACGGCCTCCGTAAGTATTCCGCACAACTTTTTATTGTCAAGATAAATATCATTTACCCACTTAATCATTGCATGCACGCCCAGCAGCTTTTCAATCGCGCGCACTACCGCAACAGAAGCAGCCGCAGTCACCGATACCGCATTTGCGACCTCGGTATTGGGAGAAAATACATAACTCATATACACTCCCTTCCCGTAGGGAGAATAAAACGAGCGTCCCAGCCTGCCGCGCCCTGCCGTCTGCTCCTCAGCCGCAAAAACAGCGCGTTCGCACTCATTTTCGGCAAGGTACTGCTTTGCGCGAACATTTGTGGAATCGGTCGTTTTGTAAATAAAAACAGGAATTTTTGACTGCATATTGACGCCGACGCCCTCGGCTGATATTATATCACAGTCCGACGCTATGCGATATCCCTTATTCGTAGCGGAAAGAATATCGTACCCTTCTGCACGCAGCGCATTTATCGCCTTCCAGACAGAATTGCGGGATACGCCCGTCTTTTCCGCCATAAGCTCGCCGGAAATATCACTTTCACGGTTTTGCTCCAGTATCTCAAGCACCGTCGATCTGACTGACATAAATTTACCAATCCTCCGTTTTCTATAAATACTGCACCTTACAAAAGAGGCGCTGCAAGACGCAGTATACAGTCTATTCCGCGCGTCACGGCAAACCTCTCCTGACTGTATTTCTCCGTAACCTCGCGGCACTGTGCAAAGGTGTCTTCAAAATCCCGAAGAATGTCATTCACAGCCTGACAGCCGTGTATCAGAACGCCGTTTTCAAAATGATGATACAGACTTCTGTAATCAAGATTTATCGTCCCTACTGCCGCAGTTTTCCCGTCCGTCAGCATCTGCTTTGCATGCATGAATCCCGGCGTATATTCAAAAATGCGCACCCCCGCCCCGGCAAGCGCGGGATAGTAGGAGCGCGTCACCCTGTAAATCAGCTTTTTGTCGGGAATGCCGGGCGTGATTATACGCACATCAACACCGCGCTGCGCCGCAAGCGTGAGCTCCCTGTTCATCTCGTCGCTGATTATAAGATACGGCGTCGTTATATAAATATAATGAGCGGCGCTCTTTATAAGATTTAAGTATACATTCTCTCCCACACAGCTGTTATCAAGCGGACTGTCGGCATACGGCTGCACAAATCCGTCCTGTACATGACACGTATGCGACCGAAAATACTTTTTAAAATGCTCGACATGCTTTTCAGTACAGTTCCACATTTCAAGAAACATCGCAAGCAGGCTGTCAACCGCGTTTCCCTCCAGCCGAAGTCCCGTATCCTTCCATCTGCCGTACGGATGAGTGATATTAAAATATTCATCCGCAAGATTATAGCCGCCGGTAAATGCGACCTTACCGTCTATAACCGTTATTTTCCTGTGGTCCCGGTTGTTCATGAATATCTGAAGCACCGGCAGCACGGGATTGAACACCTTACAGCTGATTCCGCTCTGTCGCATTTTTTTGACAAATCCGAAATTTACAAAACCGATACTGCCGACATCGTCATACAGCAGCCTGACCTCAACTCCGTCTGCCGCCTTTTGAGCCAAAAGCTCAAAAAGCCTTGAAAATGACTCCATATCCTCAACGGCGTGATATTCCATGAAAATATACTCTTTTGCACGTGCAATATCGCAAAGCTGTGCCTCAAAGCCATCGGCAGCCTGAGAGAAAAACCTAACGGCGGTTCCGTTATAGACGGGAAAGCTCTCCCTGTCCGACAGATACCGAAACTGATTTGCGGTATAATAATCGCGCCGCGACAGCTCCTCAAGCACCCCGCCGTCGTCACAGAGTCCCGAAAACAGCGCACAGTGAAGCGCTGAAAACTTGCGGCGGATATATGCCGTTGCATGTTTGTTGCCGAAAAGAAAATAAAAGCTTATTCCCATAACGGGAAATACCAGAATAAGAATTATCCAAAGCGTTTTAAAGGCAGAATTTGTGCGTTTACTGTAAATCTTAAGCACCAGCAACAGCGCAATAAGACTACTGCACAGAGAAATAACAGTCGAATATTTGTTCAGCTTTACAATAAGATAAACAAGCCAAACAACCTGCGCGATAATTGCAAGCGCAGCCAGCGCTACGCGGCCGACGCTGTTTTTTACATTTCCTTTTTGTTCAGAGCGCATTTTTACAATCCCCGTTTTCAAAACCGGCTGTAATACCGGCAATAAAACTTTCGAATTTTTTCATCATAAATATTTTTTCAGCACATCTTGTTTTGCAGCATTGACAGTTGCAAGCTTTGCATCGAGCTTTGCGATTTCAATATTTATTTTTTCTGCTTCCGCTATAAACTCATCCTGTGTCTTTTTATCAGGCAGCGTTAACCTCAAAGCCCTTACGCGGTCAACAGACGCACGGTTTGAACGTGTAAACCTCTGACGCTTGCCTTCTGCCTTGAGAGCAAAAGCAACATAATGTGCGTTTATCCTGTCAGATAAAACACGCAAAGTTTTGCAGTGATCCGTCGGATAAAACGGAGTTTCCTTCGGGATATAGCTTACATCCCAATCGCCGTCAATTCCCCAAATAACGGTACCGACAGAATAATTATCAAATATAGCATCCTTAATATATCCAAAAGGCTCATTTACATTGGCACTGTAAATAGGTATTCCAGTATCTTTAATTTGCTTTTTCAAAACACGCTTTCCGATACCTCAATCCCACATTTCCGTTTAATCTGTGAGATATAGAGGTTGGACACCTTTAACCCGGTATGCTCCAAAACATACTCCTTGATCTGCGGATAGGTAGCTCCATCTTGGAACTCCGACATATCCATATCTTCCAAAGAGAACTCAACCCGAATCTTTTTCGAGTCGACCTCACCCTTGGAAAGCAAGACAACCGTCTCGACATGCTTTGTGCGCGGAAACATGTCCGCCAAAGCCGCACGGGCAACTGTAAATCCGCTTTTTGCGAGCACGGCAATATCCCGGGAAAGCGTTGCGCTGTCGCATGATATATACACAAGCCGCTGCGGCTTTGCCCGTATAATAAAATCAAGCGTTGAAGCGTCACAGCCGCGACGCGGAGGGTCAACTATAATTACGTCGAAGCTGCCGAGCTTAAGCTTTGCGATTCCGGCGGCGTCGCACGCATAAAACCTTGCGTTTGCCGCCTTGTTAACGACAGCATTTTTTCTCGCATTCACCACAGCCTGCGGTACAATCTCAACACCGACAAGCTCGCCTGCGTCAGGGCAGGCGCACAGCCCCACCGTGCCTATTCCGCAGTAAAGGTCCAAAACCCGCGTACTCTTATCTGCCGCCGCAAAATCCGCCGCTATCCTATAAAGCTGCTGGCATACGTTATGATTTACCTGATAAAACGCCTGAGGCGATATTTCAAAAACCCTGCCGCACAGCGTATCTGTCAGTGTGCCGCTGCCCAAAACCGTCTCATATCTCTCTCCGAGAATAACGTTTGTATTTTGATTATTATAATTTATAAGAACCGTGCAGACCGACGGAAACCTTTTCGTTATATATAATGCAAAGTCCGATTTACATTCAAAGCCGCCGTTTACCACAAGACAGAGCATAATCTGTGAAAAATCATGCGACGCGCGCAAAAAAATATGACGAACGGTACCGCTCAGCGTCTGTTCGTTATAAGCCGTAACGCCGTTTTTTACCATATAATCCCGCACCGCGTCGGCAATACTGCCGAATATATCAGGCTGAATTCTGCATCTGCCCTCAGCTACGTCATGACTTGCACGCCGATAGAACCCTACTGCAATTTTCCCCCGCTGCTCGCGCACGGGATACTGTGCCTTATTCCGGTATCCCTTAATTTCACCGCGCACTACCTTTTCAAACTCAATATCAACGCCGGCTTTTTTCAAATCGCGGCGAACCTTTTGGCGCTTAAATCGCAGCTCCTCTTCATAGCTCATATGCCACAACGAACAGCCGCCGCAGATTTTGCATACCGAACAGTCAGGCTCGACACGACAGGCAGACGGTTCAATCAGCCTTTCCGCCTTTGCATATCCATAATTTTTACCCGCCTTTAAAACGTGCGCCAGCACCCGCTCGCCGCGGACGGTTTCCGGGATAAACAGAACATATCCGTCCGGTTTTGCCACTCCGTAGCCCTCGGACGAGTAACCCTCTATCAAAACTTCCGTCCTGTCGTTTTTTTTCATCTGCATTTCCTCTGAAATTTTACTTATCTGAATTATAACATAAATTTATCCCGCTGTAAAACAGATTTTATATATTATTTACATTTTGGATATAGACAAAGACATCTTGCGGAAGCTATAATATATTAGGAACATTTGCATTTAATATTTAACGGAGGATATCTATTCATGAAAATATTTAAAAGAGCGCTGAGTGCGCTTGCGGCAGCCGCCGTTATACTGACAGCGCTTGCCTCCTGTTCTTCCGGCGGCTATGCACTTAAAATAGGTGACCGAGTCATCTCGGCCGATCAGTACAAAGCAGTGGCAGTCAGCATAAAATCTCAGTTTCTTACAAGCAACGACCTTGAAGAAAACGATGAACTATGGGACAGATATATTGACGAGAGCTATTCATCCACAGTTCAGGAATATCTTGATGCTATGATACAGACCTATCTCATAACATACAATTTGTATTCAATTCATTTTGACGAGTTAGGACTGAAACTTGATGAGGACGTTACCTCCGAAATCGAGGAGACGATGCAGGGCTTTATCACTCAGTACGGCAGCCGTGAAGCGCTGGATGAGCATCTTCAAAGCCAGGGCTTTACATACGAGGAATTTGAATCCCAGTATTATGACGAAGCTAAAAAGCAGGCTGTCATCATGTACTATTTCGGACCTGAAAGCACGGAAAATCCGGTCAGCCGCGAGGCGCTGAGAGAATATTACGAGGAGTACTATACGAAAGTAAAGCATGTTTTCCTCTCGACAAAAGACGATGAGGGCAATGATTTTTCAAATGCCAAAAAAGAGGAAATAGGCAAAAAAGCTCAGGAAATATATGACAAGGCAATGGCCGGAGAAGATTTTGAAAAGCTGATTGACGAGTACAACGAAGATCCGGGCATGGTGTCAAATCCCGACGGATATGTATTTTCTTCAGAGGACAATTCTTACACCAAGGTATTTCACAACGCGGCCTTTGAAATGAAGCCGGGTGAAATACGCCTTATACAGTCAAATCTCGGCTATCATATAATGAAAAAGTATTCCTTTACGGACGATGAGCTTCACTCGCGTGACACAGAGGTCACGCTCATTGAAAACATGATGAGTGAGGAATCAAACAAAATTCTTGAAGACCTGAAAGAACGTATAGGTGTTGAATACAACAACCCCGTTTTACAGGAACTGTCGGTTGTTAATCTGCAAATTTCCGACGACAGCGAGCAAAACGAGCTGCTTACCGACGAGATAAAGCAGCAGCTCGGTCTAAATGACGAAACAGCAGAAAATCCGTCCTAAAAAAACGGCTGTCAAATTTAAAAACGCGGCTTAAAAAGCCGCGTTTTTTATTTTGTAATCATTTTGTAATTTTTTGCAGCTTGCTGTTCATATTATATATAGGATATATATGGTGAATGCCGTAAAAAAAATTATTAAAAATTACAAAAACCACTTGATTTTATTACAGACATGGTGTATCATTGTATCAGTTTGTAACTGAATTGTAATTTTTATCGACTAAATTCACGTAACGGAGTGTTTTCACAAATGAATAAGTTTTCAAAAAAACTTATAAATACATTACTCAAACCTGCAAAAGCAGTTGTCCGCGGAGGATTTTGCGCGGCGGGCGCTGTTAAGAAAATAACCTTCAGGGGCATACTGCGAGGAATAAGCCGCCTTGGTGAAATGATTGTCAGGGGCATATATTCGGTCGGTTTTGCGGTTGAAAGTCTTGTTGTAAAAATATCTAAAGCGATATACAAAAATGTGCTTGTTTCTGCCGTAAAGTTTATTTATGCGACCGGCGAGTGCGTTATTAAATGGACAAGCCTCGGCGCAAAAGGTGCGGTCAGGGTCATCATGGCGATACCCAAAAGCTTTGTCCGTAACTTTTCTTATTGGGCACCGGCTCTCGGCGGCGCCGGCGTTGTCGCAATACTGCTTTCAACAAACTTTTACGCTTTGGCGCTTAAAGTAACAGTTAACGGCGAAACGGTCGGCTATGTTTCAAATGAAAGCGAGTTTTCACAGGTGGTGTCCGAGGTAGAGAATAATCTCGGCGAGTCAATCGGCGAAAATTATGTTATGACATCCAATCCGGAATATTCCTTTACAGTAGTAAGCAAGGAAAAGCTTAAAAACGAAGACAGCAAAAACGATATGTACGACGGTGTTTACTCCATCGTCTGCGAGGAAATAGGCGAGCACTACGGTCTGTATGTAGACGGAACGCTTGTCGCAGCCTCTGAAAACGAGGACAGTCTTAGTGCCATTTTAAATGAGCTTAAAGCTCCGTATGTTACGGGCGAAGAAAACGAAACTGTTGAATTTGTAGCAAACGTTGAAATCAAAAAGGGGATTTACGCTCCGTCCTATTTTTATACAGAAGACGAGATACGTGCAAAATTCAGCGCATCCACAAACCCGATGTACTATACAATACAGGAGGACGATTATCTGTCGGATATATCTAAGGCGACAGGTCTTACAAGATCTCAGCTTTATGCGTTAAATCCGGAGCTGGACGAGCGCAGACTTGTCCCGGGCAAAAAGCTTAATATATCGCAGCCTGAAATATACCTTGGCATAAAGATAGTCAAAACGCTCAACTACACTGAGGAAATTGATTTTGATACGGTTAAAATCGAAGACAGCTCGATGTATAAAACTCAAACAAAAGTAAAAACCTCAGGCAGAACGGGCGAAAAGGAAATTGTTGCCGAGGTAACATATGTTGACGGCGCACAGGTTTCAAAGAAAATCATTTCCGAGACTGTAACACGCGAGCCTGTTACAAAAGAAATATATGTCGGAACAAAGTCGCTTCCCGTTTCCACATCGCCGCTTGCCGGAACAGGCACTTTTATCCGCCCGATTAACGGAGGTTACGTATCATGCGGCTTCGGAGGATACCGCGGACATACCGGCACCGACCTCACCATGAGCGGCGCATACGGAAAACCGGTTTACGCCTCCGCTGCCGGAACCGTTATTTTTGCAGGCTGGTCTGGCGGACTGGGCAGACTTGTTAAAATCAAGCACTCAAACGGCTATGAAACGTGGTATGCTCATCAAAGTGCAATTAACGTTTCGGTCGGCGACACGGTTTATCAGGGTCAGCAAATCGGAAGAATCGGTTCGTCGGGAAATTCAAGCGGTCCGCATCTTCACTTTGAACTAAGAATAAACGGCAACGCTGTAAACGCCATGAGATATATCGGCTAAGCCGACATTAATAAAAAATACCGACCTCAAATTGCGGTCGGTATTTTTTTATATTAATATGCCTTGCCCCAAAGCACCATTGTCTTAGCCGGTTTTTGACAGCAAACACACCTGTCCGATATATTTACCTGCTCAAACGGAATACAACGCGAGCCTGCGCCGGTCTTTTCCTTGACTGCATTTTCACACTCCTCGCTTCCACACCACATCGCACGGATAAATCCGTCGCCGTTTTCACGCATGGCGTCAATCATCTCGTCAGTCGTTTTACAGTCATATGTACGTCTGTTGCGGTTATCAAGCGCCTTTTTGTAAAGCCCGTCGTGTACCTCGCGCAGCTTCTGCTCAACAGCCTGCACTATACCGCTTAGCTTCACTACCGTCTTTTCACGGTTGTGACGGGTGACAATAACGCATTCTCCGTTTTCTATATCCCGCGGACCAAGCTCGATTCTCACGGGTACGCCCTTCATCTCGTACTGCGCAAACTTCCAGCCCGGAGAATTGTCGCTGTCGTCCAGCGCAACCCGCACGGTCGATTCAAGCTGCGCTTTCAGCTTCAGTGCCGTTTCCATAACGCCGCCCTTATGCGCGGCAATGGGTATAATAACCGCCTGTATCGGCGCAACAGCTGGCGGCAGAGCCAACCCGTTATCGTCGCCGTGCGTCATGATAATTCCGCCGATAAGGCGCGTGGAAACACCCCACGAAGTTTGATGCGGATAGGATTTTTTATTTTCTCTGTCGCTGAACGTAATATCAAACGCACGGGCAAATCCGTCTCCGAAATAGTGCGACGTTCCCGCCTGAAGCGCCTTCCCGTCATGCATAAGCGCCTCGATAGCATAAGTTGACTCCGCGCCCGCAAACTTATCCGATTCGGTCTTTTTGCCCTTGACAACAGGCATGGCAAGCGCCGTCTCACAAAATTCAGCATAAACCCCAAGCATCTTTTCCGTCTCTTCTATTGCCTGAGCCGCCGTTTCGTGAATAGTGTGCCCCTCCTGCCACAAAAACTCGCGTGAACGCAAAAACGGACGCGTAGTCTTCTCCCAGCGAACAACCGACACCCACTGATTATACAGCTTTGGCAAATCGCGATAAGAATGTATTATATTTGAATAATGCTCGCAAAACAACGTCTCGGACGTCGGGCGAACGCAAAGGCGCTCCTCTAACTTTTCACTGCCGCCGTGAGTGACCCATGCAACCTCAGGCGCAAAGCCCTCAACATGATCCTTTTCCTTATTTAAAAGGCTTTCGGGAATAAACATAGGCATGCACACATTCTCATGTCCTGTTGCCTTAAACATCCCGTCCAGTATCCTCTGCATATTCTCCCAAATAGCATAACCATAAGGACGGATTACAAGACAGCCCTTAATGCTTGTGTAACCCACAAGCTCCGCCTTTTTAACAATATCGGTATACCACTTTGCAAAATCTTCGTCCATCGACGTAATATCGTCGACCATTTTTCTGTTGTCCATTAACCTTCTCCATGCCTTATAATAATATTTAATTATAATATCATACGCTCTAAAAATCAATATAAATTCAACAAATTTGCTTGAAAGGTCTTTACCGTAATGTTATAATTATTCTGCAATTAAATTGAAAAGGAACCTAAAATGCTGACTGGAACACTTGTGAACGGCGCTGCGGTAATTGTCTGTGCTCTGCTTGGCACACTGGCAGGCAGCAAAATACCGCGGCGGATATGCGACACCGTAATAAAGGGACTGGGGCTGTGTATTATATATATCGGCATAAGCGGCGCGCTGAAGGGTGAAAATACGCTTGTTGCGATTGTCTCGGTCGCTGTCGGCGCAGTAATAGGCGAGAGTATAGATATCGACAAATACCTGAATCGCTTCGGTTGCTTTTTACAGTCGAAAATAGGCGGAAAGCAGAGTAAAATAGCAGAGGGATTTATTGCGGCAACGCTTTTAATATGTGTGGGCGCATGGGCAGTCACGGGCGCTATGGACGCGGGACTGCGCGCAGATAACTCGGCTTTTTTTGCAAAAGCGATAGTAGACGGCGCGTCAATATTTATTATGGCGACAACGCTCGGAATCGGCACCGCGCTCTCAGGCATAGCTCTGATATTATACCAGGGCTCCCTAACTCTGCTCTCCTCCGTTATAGAACCGCTGCTGACGCAAAGCGTGGTTAACGAGCTTACCTGCGTCGGATCGCTGCTTATTATAGCGATAGGGTTAAATATGCTGAAAATCACCGAAATCAAGGTTGTAAATCTGCTGCCGGCGGTGTTTATCCCGTTGATTCTTTGCAGGTTTATGTAGGAGAAAAACATGAAGCTGATATTTACCGCCGACACCCATTTCGGCAGCAAATTCAATAACGAAAATGCAGCCCTGCGCGATGCCGAGCTTGTATCTGCGTTTGATTCAATCGCCTGCTATGCCGAAAGTATAAATGCCGCGGCAGTTCTTCTCGGCGGCGATCTTTTTGATACCCCAAATCCCGGTCAAGAAACGTCAGCGGCGGTTCGGCGCGTTTTTGAACGGCACTGCTCACTCAGATTTCTTGCGGTCTGCGGCAACCATGACCCGTTTGGAATTACTGAATTTTACAGCAGCCCGCCCGAAAATCTTTACATTTTTCCCGACAAAATAAAAGGAGTGGATTTGGGCGGTATTACCGTTTTCGGAATATCGCTTTCAAGCGCGTTTAATATGCCCGACCCGTGGAAGGATTTCCGGGGAGCTTGTGATGAGGAAAACAAAGACGGTTTTATAACGCTCACTCACGGTACCCTCGGCGGGCAGGGCGGATTCAGCTTAAATCTCCAATCGCTGGCGGCAACGGGCGCCAAACTGTCGCTTTTGGGTCACATACACAAAACAAACGATGCTGTTCTTCCCAACGGAAAACACGCGCTTTATGCAGGCGTTCCGTTCGGCCGCGGTTTTGACGAATGTGGTCAAAAGGGTTTTTATGTAATAGATACGCAAGATTTTTCCTATACATATGTTAATACCGAGGCGAAAATATACACAGAGTATAATTTTGACATCAGCGGCGCGCATTCCGTAAGTAATATTTTAAATATACTTTCAAAAAAAACACCCGCTGAAAACGAAATTGCCCGCGCCGTGCTTACCGGCAGGCTGGGCACTCCGTTTAACATTGACTGCGACGCACTGTGCGCACATACCGACGGATTTGTGCAGATAAAGGATCGGACAAGCGCCGACATTGACTATCTGAGCAGCATGGGAGACAACACCTTGGAGGGCAGGTTTGTCAAAATACTTGCCGACAGGCTGAAAGACGCGGACGAGCTCGGCAGGCAGATAATCGAGGACGCTATAAAAGAAGGTGTTATTGCTATCAGAGGCGGAGAAGAAAAATGACGGTAATAAAGAGTTTGGAAATAATCTCGTTTGGAAAATTCCGAAATTTTACCTTGAATCTGAAGCCCGGACTTAACGAGCTTGTGCATGAAAACGAGTACGGAAAAAGCACTATCACCGACTTTATCCTGTTTATGCTGTACGGCTTTACAAAAACCACCTCTAAAAAACTGCCGCTTGAGGAAAATCTTCTTAAAAAGTATCTGCCGTGGCAGGGTGAGGCCATACTGTCCGGCGCCATGGAGCTTACGCAAAACGGAAAGCTTATACGTATCGAACGTATGCAAAACGACGGCCGTAAAAAACTTGTCGTCATGCGGGACAGCGGCGGAGAAGAGCTTCCGATTTCGGATTCACCCGGAAAAATGCTTTTTGGCGTGGACAGGGAAACGTTTGAGCGCACATTTTTAATACGCCAGACCGATATAAAATTTTCGGGCACGGGCGGGCTGGAGTCGGCGCTTAAAAATCTTGTAACCACCGGCGACGAGGGCACATCCTACGAAAGCGCGGCGGAAGCACTGCGCAGAAAGCATTCAAAATACCGTCATACGGGACGCCAGTCGGGGCGGATATTTGATATACAAAAAGAGTTGGGTGAGCTATCTGTCACAATATCACAGCTTGAAAGCGAACTCACCTCACTGTCCGATGCGCAAAATGAGCTGTTTGAACTTGAAAAAGCAGTCGCCTCTCTTGATACCGAGGAAAAAAAATACCGGGAAATGCTCCCTGCGGCAAAAGGTGCGGACGCCCGCCGAAAACTGCAAAGGCTCAAAGAGCTTGAAATCCAGATACGGAATTATGCTCAGAAGCTCGGCGACTATGAGAATACAGTGCAAATCGACAGTCAGACCGCGCAGGAAATCTCCAAAACATTCGCTATGCGCGAGCTGTTGACGCAGCAGCTGAAAGATGCAAAGCAAAGACTTGATAAAGCAGAGACCGACGCACGAAAGCTAAGCGAAGGATTTCCGGAATACGACACAATTTCACAAAACGAAACAGGGCTAAGACAGCTCGCAGACCGCAGACCGCGCGTCAGAGCACCCCTGTGCGCTGCGGGTGTACTAACCGTTGTCATGGGAATTTCCGTTATGCTCTACGGTCTTATTCTGCCCGGCGCGCTGCTGGCTGCTGCCGGCGCGGCGGCAGTTATCTGCGCGGTCGTATTCAAAGCAAAGGTACGGATACCCGCACAGCTTGGCATGACGCAAAAAGAGCTGTGTGCGGCACTTGAAAAATACGAATCGGCAAAAGACAAAGCTGCTCAGTGCCGCGCCGAAATCAATAATGCCCGAAACGAGCTTGAAAGCATACAAAATCAGCTTGGAGACTGTGTTGAAAAATGTCAGGATATAAAAGAAAAATACAAGATATCCGACGCCGAAAGTCTTCATAAGCGTACAAAAATACAGGCTGAAAGCAGGGCAAGGCTTCAAAGCATCGAGGCACTGAAAGCTCAAAGGTGCGAGCTGCTGACAGACAAAAGCAAGGACGAGCTTGAAAAGTTGGCATTGTCGGGTACGATTGACAGCATAAGCGAAGCGCAGGTCAATCAGGCACTGCTTAAAATCACGGAGGAAAAAAGCCGCACTATTGAAAAGATAAAGGAGCTTTCGGCAAAAGGCAAAAAATACGCCGAGCTCAGTCTCGGATTAATTGAAACAAAGCAAAGAGAAAAAGAACTGAACTCAGAGCTTGAAAATGCGCTGTATAACGATCGGGTGCTGAGCACGGCAAGAGAAGCCCTTGACGAAGCGTACAGATACATAAGCGATATGTATTCACCTATTCTTACGGAATGTGCCCGTCAGCCGCTAAAACAAATAACAGACGGCAGGTATGACAGCGTGATGCTCGACCGCGGATTTAACCTGCGGGTCAAGTCAGGCGGCACCATGCACGAGCTGGGTTATTTCTCGCGCGGCACGGCGGACGCAGTTTATTTTGCAATGCGCACAGCGGTAAGCGATCTGATTTCCGGCAGGCAAAATCTCCCGCTTATTATGGACGATCCGTTTTGGTCGTTTGATGACAAACGTCTTGAAAATGCACGCAGATTTACCGAAAAAGCTGCAAAAAACCGTCAAATAATTATATTCAGTGCACGAAAATAATTGGTGTAAATTGACAACTGCCCGTCTTTATGCTATACTGAAAGCAGAAAGGTGGGCAGATATTTTCAAGGGAATTTCAAAAGCGCCAGACCAAAATTTAAAGCTTGGTTAACGAGGCGGAGGGATTATCGAGTTTTTCGGCGGGAGCCCTCCCGGCGGCAGGCATTGCCGTCGTAAGTCTGCATACAAACCCGTGGGGAGACCTTCGGACAAAATTGCAGGCAGAGCAATACAGCAATATTTTTTCTAATATAACTTTCCACACAAAAGCCGCGCGGATATTTTTCGTGCGGCTTTCTTAATTTTTACAAATATTTTTTTAACAACAGTCGATACTAACTTATGAAGTAAAACATACTGTTTTAGGAGGTGAAAAATGAACGTTTACAGCATTATACAATTTATATGCGGCATCTCGTTTTTCCTGTTCGGTATGCTGACACTGTCTGAAAACCTTGAAAAGACCGCCGGCGGCAGACTGGAGAGGGTGCTCAAGCGCGCGCAGAAAAAGCCGGCGCTCAGCCTGATTCTTGGCTTGGTCATAACAATGGTCATACAGTCGTCGTCGGCAACGTCCGTTATGCTTGTGGGGCTTGTAAATTCCGGAATAATGGAATTTACGGGAACTCTGTACATTATTTTCGGTGCAAACATAGGCACCACCTTTACCGCATGGATTTTGAGCCTTGCGGGAATTGAAAGCAGCAACATGTTGGTGTCTATGCTCAAGCCGGAAAATTTCACGCCGTTTTTGGCGCTTTTAGGCGTGATTTTAATAATGTCCGCCAAAAAGAGCAGGCGGCGGGACGCAGGACGGGTGCTCATCGGGTTTGCGGTACTCATATATGGCATGAAGTTTATGACAAGCGCTGTAAGCCCGCTCGCAGACACGCCGGAATTTGCCTCGCTCATGGTAAAGTTTGAAAATCCGTTTTTAAGCCTCATCGCAGGTATCGTTATTACCGCGCTTATTCAGTCGTCATCCGCATCGGTAGGCATTTTGCAGGCGTTTTCGCTGACCGGCGCCGTAACATGGTCTACCGCTTTGCCGATAATCATGGGGCAAAACATAGGCACCTGCATCACAGCGCTGATATCCTGTCTTGGCGGCAGCAAAAACGCAAAGCGCGTAGCAGCTGCACACACATCCGTAAACGTAATAGGAACAGCGGTGTTTTTCACGCTGTTTGAAATACTCCGGTTAACCGCCAGGGGTTCATTTTTCTCAGAGGCAATAAATCCTGTCGGAATTGCAGCGGCGCATACAGCGTTTAATATTTTATCTACGCTGCTCATTCTGCCGTTTTCCAAAAAGCTCGAAAAGCTCATATGCAGGATTGTAAAGGACGGCGCACCTAAAAAGGACGGAATACCTGCGCTGGACGAACGGCTGTTTATGTCTCCGTCCATTGCCGTAAGTGAGTGTATGTCGAAAACGAGAGAGATGGCGCAGCTTTCGCGAGATACGGTACTTTTATCCCTGGAGCAGATATCAAAGTATGACAAAAAGGTATCCGATATGGTATCGGATAATGAAAAACGTTCCGACATGTACGAGGATATGCTGCTGACAAGCCTTGTACGCATTGCGGAAAAATCACTGTCAGATTATGACAGCGCAAGTGTTTCGCGAATGCTGTACACGGTGAGCGACCTTGAGCGCATGTGCGACCACGCGCTGCATATAAGCCTTGATACCGGCGAGCTTTTGGAAAAAACAAAAGGATATTCAAAGGAGGCGATGAAAGAGCTATCCGTGCTGAGCGCGGCGGTAAAAGAGATAACCGAGATAACATCGGCCGCTTTTTTAAATAACGACCCGCTGCTTGCCGTAAATACCGAGCCGCTCGAGCAGGTCATTGACAAGCTTACGGCAAAAATGCACAAGAACCATGTAAAACGTCTGCAAAGCGGCGCATGCACCGTAGAGCAGGGGCTGACCTTTGCAAATCTGCTGGGCGACCTTGAACGAATATCCGATCACTGTTCAAACATCTCTGCGGCAGTAATAGAGTTATCGCACGGCAGCTTTGAGACACACAGATATCTGCATGACGTAAAGCATGAAAATGCCCAGTTTAAAAGTATTTACGCGCAGTTTAATGAAAAATACAGACTATAATTTTAACAAAAGCTCAGTCAAAAATACTGCGGCGCAGGACAGACAGGCAACCTGAACAAGGCTTTTTTCCAAATAAGAAAAAACGACTGCGACTGCAAAGCCGATAACTGCCGATACAAGGCTCTCCGACGCGTAAAAGACGGCGGGTACAATCATGACGCTGAGCACGGCGACAGGAATATAGTGCAGAAAGGAAATTACAAAGGAGTTTTTTATCCTACTGCGAAGAAAAACAAGCGGCACCATGCGCAAAAGATATGTCACGCCTGCCATGACCAAAAGATACGGTAAGAAATCAGATTTAAGCATCGGCGTCCTCCGGGGAAACAGGCATTAAAACTGCAAGCAAAGCAGCGGCGATAACGGCGCTTATAATTACGGAAAAGCCGCCCGGCACCCGCTTTAGTGCAGGGATATACTCAAAACAGCAACCGAGTGTAACGGCAAAGGCCGCACAAAGAGCCGCGCCGCGGCTCTTTTTAATCTGAGGAACCACAACTGCCGTCAGCATACCGTAAATTGCAACGCCCAACGCCGACACTAAAATCTGAGGCAGAATGTTACCGGCAACAGCGCCCGTCAGGGTTCCAAGCGTCCAGCCCATAACGGGGGTCAGAATAAGACCATACATATAACCGCTTTTAAGACTTGTTCCGTTTGACATAGCAACTGCAAAGATTTCATCGGTATTTCCGAAAGCAATAATAAATCTCTGCGGCAGGGTGACGCTTTCATCCAACCGCTGCGACAACGACGCAGACATAAAAACATATCGCGAATTAATGACAAGCTGCGACAGTGCAAGCTCATAAAGCCCCCCGCCGCTGCATATAATCGGCACACCGGCAAGCTGCCCCGCCGACGTAAGATTTGTAAGCGAAATAAGCGCCGCCTCCAAAACACTGAGTCCCTGCGCCACGGCAAACACCCCAAACGCAAAGGAAACGGAAAAATAGCCAAAGCAAATCGGAAGTCCGTCATATATTCCCTTTTTAAAGCCTGTTTTTGATTTCATACTTATTTGTGATACTAAAAGCCCCCGCATTGCGGGGGTCGGTTTTTTATAATTTGGTTTTATCCCATGGAATGATTTTCTCGCCTTTTACAATAAAAGCTCTCTCAGATATCCTTGCAAGCGGTGAGTCCGAATAGGAGTCGGAATAAAAGTCGTCGATTTTGCCGTCCTTAAACCGCTCATAAAAACGGCGCACCTTTTCCTTCCCCCAGCAGTTATCGCCGGTATAAAGCCCCGTTTTTTTATCAACTACCGACGCCATCAACACAGATATCCCAAGCCTTTTACAAACGGGATTTAGCAAAAATTCGGGAGACGCGGAAATTACAACGTCGTCCGGGCGGCGGTTTTCAAGATACCACCGCTTTATTTTCTTTTCATGCCCGTCCCAGAACCGCGAAACCTCACTGTCAATATCGTCAAATGCGTAAAGAAATCTGTAAAACCGTTCCTTGAACACTAATTTTTTGCCGCTGTCAAGGACAAAGCGAAGCGCAGTCCATAAGGGAAAGCGAAAAATGATGTACGGACGGCGGCGCAGGCAGTATTTATAAAAATCCACCGTGCTGTCGCCGTCATATATCGTCTCGTCAAAATCGTAGACGTTCATTATTCGTCCCAATTATGCGCGACATTCTGCACGTCGTCATTATCTTCTAATGCGTCAAGCAAAAGGTTCATAAACTTTATATCGTTTTCATCCGTCAGCGAAACGTAATTTTCCGCCACGCGGGTGATCTCCGCCGTTTCAAATACATATCCCGCCGCTTCAAGCGCCGAGCGCACTGCCGAAAAGTTTTCTGGCGATGTGATGATTTCGTACATCTCATCCTCCGCATTGAAATCGTCCGCGCCCGCGTCCAGCGCAGCCATCATCAGGGTGTCCTCGTCAACTCCGCTTTTAGCAATAACGATAACGCCGCACTGCTTGAACTGCCACAAAACGCTGCCCGACGTGCCCAGATTGCCGCCGAATTTATCAAAATAATGACGCAGATCTCCGGCGGTGCGGTTTTTATTGTCTGTCAGACACTCGACAACGACAGCAACGCCGCCGGGACCGTAACCCTCATAAATATTATGCTCATAGTTTTTGCCGTCGCCGCTTCCGTCAGCCTTTTTGATTGCGCGTTCAATATTGTCGTTGGGTACGTTTGCCGCCTTCGCCTTCGCAATAACGTCGGCAAGGCGGGAGTTGGAGGCGGGGTTTGCACCGCCTTCTTTTACCACAACCATAATTTCACGCGCCATTTTTGTAAAAATCTTTGCACGCTGCGCATCCGTCTTGCCCTTTTTTGCCTGTATATTATGCCATTTGGAATGTCCCGACATAAAATCTGTCCTCCGAAAAATTTTTTTTACAATTAAGTACTTTAACACAAAAAAACAGAGCGGTCAAGTACCGCCCTGTTTCGTTTATTTTCAATTTACGGTTCTTTTGCGATTTGTAACAACATGTATAGCCAAAAGCGCCAGCACCAACAGCGCAAAGGATACAATAAGGGATATGTATACATTTCTCACAAAGCCGGCGACAATATAGCCGACAAACGAAATCCCCGCAACAAAAAGCGCATAGGGTAGCTGTGTTGACACATGCACCAAATGGTTGCACTGCGCGCCCGCCGATGCCATAATTGTAGTGTCGGAAATGGGCGAACAGTGGTCGCCGCAGACGGCGCCCGCCATACAGGCGGAAATGGCGATAATGGTAATCTCACCGCTGTCGAAGCCAAAAACGTTTATAACTATCGGGATAAGGATGCCGAAAGTACCCCACGACGTACCTGTAGCAAAGGAAAGACCTACCGCAATCAAAAAGATGATAGCGGGCAAAAAGCTCTGAAGCGCTTCGGCGGAGCTCTCAACCACATCGTGAATGAACGGAGCGGCGCCCAGGCTGTCCGTCATTGCCTTAAGCGTCCATGCACAGGTCAAAATCATGATGGCGGGAACCATTGACTTAAAGCCCTCGGGAACGGCTTCCATACACTCTTTAAACGAAAGCACACGCCTGCACATAAGATAGATTATTGTAAATATCAACGCGCCGAACGAACCGTAAACCAAACCTACCGACGCATCACTGTTGGAAAACGCAGTTACAAAGTTATGATAGCCATCTTTTCCGGCTGTAAAAAAGTCACCCGAATAAATCATGCCGAATACGCATGCAACAATAAGCACGGCGATGGGAAGAATGAGGTCGTACACTTTGCCGCGCGGGTTGCCCTCCATATTATCGGCAATTTCACTGAGACGTTCATTGGAGAATATATCGCCGTTTTTAGCGTTTTCCTCATGACGCTTCATAGGTCCGAAATCCAGCTTCATTACAGTGATGGCGAACATCATGCCTATTGTCAAAAGCGCGTAAAGGTTATAGGGAATAGCGCGGACAAACAGCTCAAAGCCGTTCATGCCCGATCCGTCCGCAAACGCGGCGACTGCCGCCGCCCATGACGATACGGGAGCGATGATACATACTGGTGCCGCAGTCGAATCTATAAGATACGCCAGCTTTGCGCGCGACACGTTCTGCTTGTCCGTAACAGGGCGCATAACCGACCCGACAGTCAGACAGTTAAAGTAATCGTCGATAAATATAAAAATACCGAGAATGATAGTTGCAATCTGTGCGCCGATTCTTGATTTTATATGCGCCGCCGCCCATCGGCCGAACGCGGCAGAGCCTCCTGCCTTGTTCATCATAACAACAAGCGCTCCCAAAATTACAAGAAACAGCAGAATACCCACATTATATTCATCGGACAGCGAGCCGACAAAACCGTCGGACAGAACATGGGTCATGGTACCCTCAAATTCAAAGCCCGACCACAAAAGACCGCCCACAAGGATACCGATAAAAAGTGAGGAATATACCTCTTTTGTAATAAGCGCAAGTGCTATCGCGATAAGCGGAGGAAGCAGTGCCCAGATTGTTGAATAAAACGGACTTTCATACTCCTCTTCGGTCTCACCCGTATCAGACTCGACCAGATCGGCATCTGTCCCATCTGACGGTGCGGCTTCACCGTCGTTTGCCGACGATACCGAAGAGTCAGTCGAGCCGGAGGTTGCTTCCCCGTCTGCAAAAGCGGTGGAAAACAGCATCGTCACGCAAAGTATGACGGCAACAAACAAAAATATCTTTTTGTTTTTCATTTCCCCTTCTCCTATTTTGTTTTTGACAGAGCACAAAAAAACCGCAGTCAGAAGAAAGCTGACGCGGACTTGATACCACAGACGCGATAGCTCTCCACATGCTTGACAGCACAGGACATATCTGACCTACGCCAACCGCACATTTTCGGAAAAGGTTAAACCCGCGGCTTCGGCATTATTTTTTTCCGCCGTATGTCTTGCCCATAAAATCCCGGCGTACTCTTAATTTTCGCACCTCTATCAGTTGCATACATATTAAACCCATTTACACAATTTGTCAATATAAATTTTTGCTTGATAAGTTTCTTCAGTTGATTTATAATTAACAGGAAAAGGAGATATAACATGGAACTATCAATACAAAATGCAAACCTGACAAACGACGTTGGTTTGGAGCGCGGCTTTGAAATGATATCAAAAGCCGGCTTTACCGCGATAGACTGGTGCCTTGACCAGATATGGGACCGCACACAAATCAAAGCGGGCATATTTCCCGAAAAGACTGTTTTTAATGAATCGCCGGAAAAAATCATAGCTGAGTTTGAGCCTCAGCTCAACGCCATGAAAAAATTCGGTCTGCGCCCGACCCAGGCACATGCTGCGTTTCCTGCCTATTCAAAAGGCAGGCCTGAATTTGCCGATTTCTGTACGGAAATTTACAAAAACACCCTAAAGCTCTGTCAGTACGCCGGATGCCCACGGCTTGTCATTCACGGTATCAGCCGTCCCGCCGGCGACAATTCCATGACAGAGAAGCAGTTTTTTGAGCTTAACATGCATATGTACAGCGCGCTCATTCCAACCATAAAAGAGACCAAGGTCATGGTTTTGCTGGAAAACCTGTTTACATCCTTTGGCGGCAGATATGTATATGCCGGCACCTGCTCCGACCCGCACGAGGCTGTAAAATACATCGACAGCTTAAATGCGCTTGCGGGAGAAGAGTGCTTCGGGCTCTGTCTTGATACGGGGCATCTCAATCTGCTGAAAATGCGCCAGCGCCCATATATAGACATACTCGGCAGCCGCATAAAAGCTCTGCACATTCACGATAATTCAATGGACAAAGACGCTCATCTCATGCCATACACGGGAAATACCGACTGGAACGAATTCTGCGACGGGCTTCGCTCTATAGGCTATGACGGCGATCTCAACTTCGAGACGTTCATGCAGGTAAGCCTGAAAAATATCGAAGAACCGCTTATCATGCCGTTTCTAAACACAATTCACGCAATAGGCGAGCATTTCAGAGACAAGATTACAAAATGACGGAAAAGCTTTATGATAAAAACGCATATCTATTTGAGTTTGATGCTCAGGTGCTGAGTTGTACCGAGACAAAGCGCGGGTTTGAAACCATACTGGACAGAACCGCGTTTTTCCCGGAGGAGGGCGGGCAGGACTGCGACAGCGGCATGATAGGCGGCGCCCGCGTGAATCATGTGTCTCTGCTTGGCAATAAGATTGTGCATTTGACCGACGCCGAGGTATCGGGTCATGTACGATGTACGCTTGACGGTGATACGCGCTTTGACAGAATGCAGCAGCACACGGGCGAGCATATCGTGTGCGGAATCGTACACAGGCTGTACGGCTACGAAAATGTCGGCTTTCATTTAGGTGATGACGAAACCACCTTTGACTTTGACGGTCCGCTGACAAAAAAACAGTTGTCGGAAATTGAAGTGCTTGCCAACAGAACCGTTACGCAAAATCTTTCGGTACGCGGATATTACCCGTCGTACGGCGAGCTTGCAAAGCTTGACTACCGCTCCAAAAAGGAAATAGACGGTGATATCCGCATCGTGGAAATAGAGGGAATCGACCGCTGCGCGTGCTGTGCGCCGCATGTGGCAAAAACGGGCGAAATCGGACTTATCAAGTTCACCGACAGTATGGCGTACAAGGGCGGAATACGCATACACATGGTATGCGGCATGCGCGCACTGCGCGACTATTCTTTAAAGCAGGAAAACCTTGAGCTTATCGCAAGAGATCTGTCCTGCAAGCCGACAAACGCGGCGGAGTTCTTTAAAAAATTCACCACGGACGCACAACTGCTCAAGCAGACCGTGAGCGGGCTGAGACAGCAGCTTATACTTCTCAAATGCGCCGCCGTCGAAAAAACGGACGGCAATATAATTCTGTTCGAGGACAAGGCGGATACAGGCGCACTGCGCCTGACCGTAAACGCCCTTGACGGAAAATACGGTAAAATGTGCGCCGTGCTTTCCGGCAGCGACGAGGAAGGCTACAGCTTTGCGGCGGCAGGCGCCGACGGCTGTGATATGAGAGATACGGCAAAAATACTGCGGAAAAAGCTGAATGCAAGGTGCGGCGGAAGCGATAAAATGATACAGGGCAGCATCAGCGCAAAAAGACGTGAAATCGAAAGCTTTTTCGGCAGCCTGTAAAAGGATTTACAAAATATAAACAGGGACGGTTTAAACCGTCCCTGTTTATATTTTGACCCCTGACGCCTCAAAGGCGGCGTTTTCTAACGATATCAGGAAATTTTCAAATCAAGACGAACACGTTCTGTCAGCATGGAAATAAACTCGCCGTTAGTCGGTTTGCCCTTTGTGCTTTTAACCGTATACCCGAAAATATTGTTCAAAACCTCAACGTCACCGCGCTGCCACGCAACCTCAACCGCGTGTCTGATTGCGCGCTCCACACGCGAGGATGTCGTATCGTTGCTTTTTGCAATGGAGGGATACAGCTCCTTTGTTATGGATTTCAGAATATTCCGGTCGTCCAGCGCCATCATTATGGACTCGCGTATATAGTCGTAGCCGCGGATTGATGCGGGCACGCCGACCTCGTGCATCAGCCTTGAAACGTAATTCAGAAGCTCGAACTCATCCAGCTGCGCGTTGCCGGCACGCCCTGCAAATGCTGACTGTTGTTTTCTGGCGTAAATATCACGGATTTTCCTGTCGGCATAATCGCTGTTAAACGGAATCAGCGTGAACAGATCAACGCCGCGGTTAAGAACATTTTCAATGATGCACGCGCTGTTGATACCGGTCGCAACCACGAAAACCGACTTGCCGGTAAATCCGCGCTGCTCCAAAATATCCAGCATACCGCACACATCCACATCCAGCAGATATGCGTCTGAAATTATAACCTGGGGCTCGTATTTAACAATAAGCGCGGCCGCTTCGCTGCCCGACGGGGTTGTCGCACTTATCTCGTAACCGTGCGATTTCAAAAATTCACACACGGCTCTCATGTTTTCCATATTTGGCTGTACTACTATGGCTTTTAATTTAGTGTTCATCTTTTTTCTCCTGTCGTTGTTATGCGATAATTATAGCAATATAGAAACTGAAAAAACGACGATAAATGTCGAATGAAAGACAAAATTTACCTAAATTTTCCAGTGAAAAAAAGGAAATTGATTAACAGCGCAGAAAATTGTCCTAATACGTTTGAATGGGGTTAAATTTGCTCTTTTGTCAGAATGTCACAGCCCCAGATACTGCAAAATTCCCTGATAAATCGCGTATGCAAACTGGTACTGGTCGTAGCGCAGAAGCTGGGCGTCGCTTTCGTTGGTTAAAAATGCCAGTTCAACAAGCATCGCGGGCATGGACGTGCGGCGGAGCACATACAGCGAAGTATTTTCCTTAACGCCCAAGTCCTTTGTGCCAAGGCGCGACACAATCTGCTGCTGGATATCCTCCGCCATGCCGAAAGCGGGGGAGCTGCGGCTGTAAACATACACTTCGGTGCCGTTTGCCTGGGGATTTTCCGACGCGTTGCAGTGGATGCTGATAAAGTAATCGGCGCCCCAATTGTTTGCCATGTTCACGCGCGCCTGAAGACTGGTTGAGTTGGACGTGCCGAGCACCGTTTCGGGAGTCGGGCGGGAAAGCATCGTCTCAAAATTACCGTTTTCCTGTAAAAGCTCGGAAAGATAAATTCCGACCTGATAAGTAACATCCTGTTCTCTCAGTCCATTACCCTCGGCGCCTGCGTTAAAGCCCTGCGGGTTATGACCCTGGTCAATAAAAATTTTAGTAATATTAATCACCTCTGTATATTATATGTGGCATTTTATTTTTTTGAACAACATATGTTATATCGTACACATCAATTTTACGAGGTGCTTTTAAATGATGATTCACGTAACACAAAAGGGCGATTCTCTCTACTCCATCGGCAAAATGTACGGTGTGACGATAGAGCAGCTTTTGGAGGCAAACGGACCGACGGTGCAGCCGACGCTGATAGTCGGGCAGGCGGTTATTGTGCCGTCACCCGCCGAAAAGATGGGCAGAGTTTTGGCAAACGGCTATGCTTATCCGCATATTGACAAAGCGGCGCTGTTTCCGACGCTGCCGTTTCTGTCAACACTGACTCCGTTTTCCTACGGAATTCGCCCCAACGGAACGCTTGTCGATTTAGACGACAGCGAGCTTATCACAATCGCGGAAAATAATAATGTTGCTCCCATACTGCTTGTGACAACGCTCACCGAGGACGGGCGGTTCAGCTCGGAAAATGCGGCGGCGGTGCTGGGCAGCGAGGAGGCGACGATGACGCTGGCAAATAATATTATAGCAAAGCTGCAAACACACAACTATTTCGGCGTTGATATCGACTTTGAGTACATACCGCCGAGATTCAAAAAACAGTATGTGGCGTTCATCGAGCTTGTACACTCGCTTGCTCAGCCGCTCGGCTACAAGGTTATAGTTGCGCTTGCACCGAAAGTCAGCTCGGACCAGCCCGGACTGCTGTACGAGGCGCACGACTACGCCGCAATAGGCGCAGCGGCGGACTACGTGCTGATAATGACCTATGAGTGGGGCTATACCTACGGTCCGCCCATGGCGACGGCTCCGCTTAATAAGGTGGAGGAGGTTTTGCGGTACGCTGTCAGCCAGATTCCGCCCGAAAAGCTGCTGATGGGAATACCCAATTATGCCTATGACTGGACGCTGCCGTTTGTCAAGGGCAACGCCGCACAGGCGATTTCCAACAACAGGGCGATAGAACTGGCGCGCGAGGTGGGCGCGGAAATAAAATACGACGAGACCGCGCAGACGCCGTATTACAACTACTACGACAGAAACGGTAAGCAGCATGTCGTGTGGTTTGAGGACGCGCGCTCGGTCGCGGCAAAAATGCAGCTTTTGCGAAATTATAATCTTGCGGGTTATTCAATTTGGACGGTGATGTCGTTCTATAAGCCGATGATGACGGTTATGGCCAGCATGTTTGATATTATTAAAATATAATGTAATGTACCAAAGCGCCAAGCAGTTAACGCTTGGCGCTTTGGTCTTATGTAGCAGCACATATAAAGCTAAATGGAAATATATGTAAATGCACTGCACAAATTCCCGCGGGAATAACAACGAGAAAAAATTATCAAAAAAGGAACACCCCCGCGGAAACGGCAGCAGCGCATAGCGCTCATTTTTGCATAAATTTATTCGATATATCATACTCACTAATTGATATTTCTTTCTTAGCAAGTAAAGCATCGAAATCCTCGATTATCGGTGCTAAAGATTTTAACCCGTCTTTATTCAGGCATTCTTTAATTACAGTAAAAACAATAGCAATAGTTTTATCAAATTGACTATTATTCATTTTTCTGGTATTAATGTAAATATTATCCAGAATGAGTTGTGCGGCACACATTGGTTCCTGTGGCTCCCATCTAAGAATTAACCGATCAATTAATTCCCCCGAAGTTAATCCGATACTTTTACAAATTTTTTCGATTACTTCTTTTGTGTTACTTAAAACTGTTATTTCCATATTTTCTAATTTTAAATTCTCGGACATAAAATACCCTCCGACTACACCAATAGCTTATAAATAAAGTTTTTCGCTTATTTATATATTATATTTACAATAAATAATAATTTAAAACTTATGAATTTTTCCTTTTTGCTTACATTTGACTACTGAAATATAAAGATAAATGGTTTATAATGGTATTAACATAGCAAAGGAGCATATTACCATGGGAAAAGAAGTTAAATTTAAAAACCGTGATCGTTTTATACAATTAGGTATAACAATTTCTAAACTCAGAAAAGAACAAGGGCTGTCACAAGAAAAATTAGCTGACCTTGCAGGCATTAGTCGTTCTCATCTTAGTCTTATTGAGGCTCCGGGAAGTGCATATGGATTTAATTTGGAAGTTGTATACGATATTGCAGATGCATTAAACACTCGTGCATCAGTTTTAATTGATGCATCCGAAAAATAACATTTAGCTTTATATATTATATACTTGCTTACAAACATTGTCAATATGCTTATGAATAATATGCTGATTTTTATCTAAAATTGATATATAATTATATTAGAGGTGAGTTACATGGGAAGAAAAATATCTAAGGAAAGTTATGACCAACTTATACAGTTAGGAGCTACTATTTCAACTCTTAGAAAAATTAGAGGTTTATCACAATATGAATTTGCCGAGAAAGCAAACGTCAGCCGTTCACTTATCAGCGTTATCGAAGCCCCAGGAATTGCAAAATCTTTTAATTTAGATATATTTTTTGATATCGCAAGAGCTTTGGAAGTTGACCCTGCCGACCTCATAAACGGCGCAAACTTTACCAAGAAGTTAACACAGAAAAAAGAATAAAATCAGTAAATGAATTTTAATGCTGTTATTAATTATATTATATAAGGTAATAAATTTCAGTATTTATTGGTGAACAATCAATTTTTATATAAAAATACATTATTTTTCATTTCCAATAATTTACTGGTAATTTATGTAAACTATATGTAAATATTTAAATTTACAATATTTACCATTTATTTTAATAACTGGAATTTATTGTAAATTCAAAGCACATCTATTATCCAAAATTGAAAAAAATTTGATTTTGGATAATAGATGTGCTATAATTTTTATAAGAGGTGATTTAGTGTGAAACTGATTGAAAGAAAACACTACCTAAATAAATTAATTAACGTCATCGGCACCCCCGACATAAAAGTTATAACGGGCGTCCGCCGTTCGGGTAAATCAACGCTGCTTGACAGCTTTAAGCAATATATACAGGAAAATATTTCTAAATGTAACATTATTCACATTAATTTCAATCTCCCGGAATACGAAAATTTGCTCGAATACCATGCTTTATATGATTATATAAATTTCAAATATATGAAAGAAATGGAAAATTTTGTCTTTATAGACGAAGTGCAAATGTGCAAGGACTTTGAAAAAGTAATCAACGGTCTGCACGCCACGGAAAAGTATGACATCTACATCACAGGCTCCAATGCCTTCCTTTTAAGCTCCGACCTTGCAACCTTATTCACCGGTCGCACATTTGAAATCAAAGTTTATCCTTTCTACTTCAGTGGGTATATGCAATATTTCGATTTTACCGACAAATACGCCGCCTTTGACAAATTTATGCTGGAGGGCGGCATGTCAGGCTCCTATCTTTATAAAGACCAGGAATCAAAATTCGATTATATTGCCGAAGTGTTTAACACGCTGATAGTTCGGGACATCCGCAGAAAATATAAAATCCGCAATCCCGCGCTTATGGACAGAATCGTAGACTTTTTAATGGATAATATTTCCAATATTTCCTCCGCGCGCACCATTGCAGACACGTTAAAAACATCACAGGAAAAAATATACCACAAAACAGTCAGCTCTTACATGCAGTATCTATGCAACGCTTTCGCTTTTTATAAAGTCCGCAGATACGACATAAAAGGAAAAAAATACCTTACCTCCAACGACAAGTATTATCTGAGCGACCATACTTTCCGATATGCAAAACTCGGCACAAAGAACATGGACTACGGCAGAATACTTGAAAACATCGTCGCCATAGAGCTTTTACGCAGGGGATACGAAGTTTATGCCGGCGTTCTTTATAAAACGGAAATTGACTTTGTGGCGATAAAGCGCAGCGAAAAAATCTATATGCAGGTGTCCGACGATATTACAAACGAAAAAACCTTTGAAAGAGAGGTTACGCCGCTGTTAAAAATCAACGACGCTTACCCGAAAACAATAATCGCCCGCACCCGACACGACGAATATCAGTATGAGGGCGTAAAAATTGTAGATATCGCAGACTGGCTGTTATCCTAAATCGTTATAAAAGCGGGAGGACGCAATATGAAAAAATTTACAGTAGCTTTGACGTTAATCGCACTATTCATTAGCACAACATTTATTTGCGGTGCAAAAAGCGCAGAGAACCTTATCAAAGATGAAGAAAAAAACAGCAAAGCCGAGCTTAAACAAATTCAGGAGCTGATTGATTACGACAGCGAGTTTTTAACGTCCATGATGCCGAGTCTTAATGCTTCCGTTGACAAAAACCAAATAAAAAAGAGCATGAAAACGGACAATGCCTACAAGCAGTACAGACTGAATTCGGTATACATCTACGACGACTATACAAAAAACGGAAATTTCGGCTCAATGATTAGCGACGATTACAACTGGATTGTGCCGCTTTACAATGAAAACATCTATATTTCTTTCAGCAAAAAATCCGGAAGCTGGCAGTTTGGCGGCGCGGGCAGCAGTCTTTCCTTTACCGACGATAACGGAAATAAGCTCGATTTGGATTTTTCCTTAAAAGGAATTTTAAAAAAGCTGAAAAAAGAAAAAGGCATTACTAATGCCGATGAGATAAAATATGTATCGTCCGACCGTGTAAATTTCATTTATGTTTTAACGGACGGCACGGAGTATCTCATTCCGTATTGCTCTCGCCCGGACTTTACGGAGCTTGAAAACGGAAAGATTTACACTGCCGCAGAAGCACTGGACATTTATAACTCCGACTTCCCGGTACAGGTTGTAACTCTTTTGCCGTGGGAGGAAAAGCCCGCTTTAAACGGTTCGGCACCGGTTAAGTATATATATAACTATGCGCCCGTTTATATCGGAGCGGCGGTTTTGCTTTTGGCTGCGGGAGTAACTGTTTTAATTATATTTAAGAAAAAACATAGGACGTAAAGCACAGACAATCCAAAATAAAAATCACGGCGGTTAAAACCGCCGTGATTTTTATTCGTGATTCTCGGTTACAACAGAGTCTGCTGGTACAATCTTTTTGAAAAGAACTGAGATTGTCCACAAACCTGCAAGACCAACGAGCGTGAAAATTATACGGCTGACAAGCGAATCGGTACCGCCGAAAATAAATCCCACTATGTCAAACTTAAACAGTCCGACGCTGCCCCAGTTGATAGCGCCGATAGTCACGAGTGTAAGCGCCAGCTTATCCATCATTTTTTCATCTCTCCTTTGGGCTCGTAAATATTATTGACGAAAAAACTCGTACTATTCGCAAATTTATTAAATTTAAAAAAACATTTAAAAATCGGATATTCTGTGATATAATTATTATGTACAGTTTTTTTGAAAGGAAATCCCGCCTTGAAAAAATTAATTGAAAAATTCAACGATTACCGTTACAGAAAACGCCTGAAAAAATGGGCAACGGTTAACATAAAATTTGCTTTGCGCAAAACTAAACGCTTTTTTAAGAGCGCCCGCTTCAAAAATTTCATTAAAAGCGTGCCGTTTATCACCGGCTGCGCCGCAGCGGCATGTATCGCGGCGCTGTGCGTTATGTCCGCGGTATTTACAAAATTTGTATGTCCTTTTTTTGACAGCAACCGCCGCATCATTTCGCGCCTGACAATGACCGAGTTTGACGACACCGTGCCGTATCTGCGCTCGCTTTATGCGCTCGGCTCTTCAAACCGCATACAGGTCACGCTTAAAACAGACGACGAAAACTACATCAATCCGCGCGGTGTGGGACTGGATCGCGGCGGCGTTAACCTCCGCCTCACTTTTTCCGACGGGAACACTACCGAGTTTGCGCTTAGCAACGCAAATTACGACAATTTTGAAAGCGGCATGACGGATACGTTCACGCTCATTCTGCCGTTCGGCTACACGCCGTTTGACATCACCGAATACACGATTGCCGTTTTGCCCGACATCAACAATAATTACGACGAGTGGCACTGCCGCTGGGCGCGCGTTTATTTCCTGCTCGGCAACGAACCGATGATGCTTGCCGGGGAGGACTGGGAGGATGTTGCGGTTTTCGGCGGCGGGGAGCACGCTGTCAAGCAGTCAACGCTGAAAATCGTTCACGGCGAAAACAACAAATACAACCGCACAAAGCAGATATATTCGTATTATCTCAGTCTCGCGCAAAAAGGCGCGACCGAGCTGATGAGCGACACTCTGAAATCGGACGCGCTTGATTCACTGGGGCTAAACGGCGGAAAATTTTTGTATCTGGACATTGAAACGGCCAACATTCAAATTCAAAATAATATTCTTACCTATTATACAAAGGGCGTGGATATACCCGAAATCGACTCGCTGGACTATGACGGGCGGCTGTTTTTGGACGTCACCTTCTTTTCCGAAAAGCCGGACGGCGGGTATACCGAGAGCTTTCTTTTGGACACGCTGGGCACCGACGATTTTGAACTCGGCACAACCTCCTCATTTAAGCTTGAAATGCCGGAGGGAATGTGCGTTTTTGACATCAGCAGCATGTCAATTCGCGTCGAAAACCCTTATGATTCCTGGGCGCCGCATTATATCCGCGCGTATATCAAGCCGGATTACAGCGACAAGCTGGAAATAGCTCGTCTTAATGACACAATGCTTATAAACGGATATTCAACACCTGTATTTTACAAAAACCTGATTGACACCGGCGTTGAGCTGGATCTTTCCGCGAAATTCAGCATCGCGGAGGCGGTGAAGAAAAAGATAGAGAGCGAAAACGAGTTTAAGTTTGGTGAAAAGATTTCCGATATGTATTTTAAGCTGCAAAGCTTTTACGAACGCCAAAATGTATTTTTCGAGCAGGCAGTTGCGCTGTACGCCGAAAGCGTATACGAGGACGTGCCGCAGGAAACGCCCGATGCTCCGGAGGAACCGGCCATGCCGGATACCGATGACGGTGTAACGCCCGAGGAAATAAATCCTGACGACGAAAATGAGGCTGATACGGAAACGGCACCTGAGACAAACAGCGGCGATACTCCGACCGCAGGCAAGCCCACCGACACCGAAACCGAAACCGAAGCAGACGGCAGCACGCAGACTGATAATCCGTCACAAACACCCGAAAATACGGATAATCCGTCGGACACCGACAAGGTACAGACTCCGACGGATGAAACGGGCACAAATTCAGACGGCGAAACCGGCGGCGACAGCGGCTCAGCCGGCGGCGACACGCCCGATTCCTCACAAGCTACAGAAGATAGCACCGAAAGCTCCGAGGGTTTACCGGATAATGAAAATTCGTCCGATGTGTGGAACCCATCAGGCGGGCGCGGGCAGAACACGCCGTCGCATCAGATTTGGGATGTACAGGAGGATATAAAACAGTAATGACAAAACGACTGATAAGTCTTTTTCTCACGGCTGCGGTGTTCTTTTGCAGCGGCTGCGCCGGCGGACAGGGGCAGAAAATAGTCGGCAATGATACGGCAATTACAAGCCGCCTGGAAAACATGGTCGAGCTTCAGAAAAATATTTTCGTTGGCGAAATTCTGTCGGTCGCAACCGAGGACGCAATTATTACAAAATATAATATTGACCTCACAAAATACACTGTGTATACGGTCAACATTACCCGCAGCATCGACGGCTACACTCCGACAGGGCAGGCAAAGCTGTACTGTTTGGGAACGACGGACGAGTTTGTATCAAGAATGAACATGAAAAAGGGCGAGACATACATAATCGACGCCCAGCCGTGGATTTACGGCGATGAGCTTATCTATCTGCTTCCGATTTATACCGAGGCCTACCCGCGAGTTGATGCTGCAGGCATGGTGACGATAGCGCAAAATGAAAACGAAGCGCTGTCGGGCGGCACTCTTGAAGAATATATCGGTCAGTACGATGAGGCAAAAGAGACTGTTTTATCGCGCCTGCCGGATTTTGCGACGCCGAAAAACCTGCTTTTACGCGTGGGAGCCTATATTGAAGAAATAAACGAAAAAAACACCGCAAAGGACGCATACAGCGCAGACAAGGGCTATAAATGGCAGCCGAGCGAGGAGTTAAAGCAAAAAACCACACAAAACAGTGCGGCGCTTTTTGCAAGATACAACGAGCTTGTCAACGCTAAAAGCGTGACGCAGGAGCAGGTATCTGACTTTATACAGTCAGTTTTAAGCGGTCGGTTTTAAACAAAATGTCGGATATAGAAGTTAAAAAATGTGACATACGCGGCGAGTTCAGCGCACCGCTAATCGGAAAATACAGCGGAGATTACAGCTTTGCGGGCATGTTTTTTGCGCGCGCGGCGCTTGATTCTTCGGTTATTTGCACAAATCTGAACGCAGGCAGCGAACAGAACGGAAAGATGGTGCTGGATATACTGCGCCGCTTCGGTGCAAAAATCACACGCGGCGGCGACAGTGTGAATGTGCGCGCCGATACATTGCGGGGCTGCCACGTGGATATTGCGGAATTTCCGATAATAGCGCCTGTAATTTCCATGCTGGCACTGTTTGCAAAAGGCAAAACGCATATTTCGGGTTTTGCCGCCGCGACTGAGCTCCAGGCACTGATAATTGAAAATCTCCATGCGCTTGGCGCCCGATGTGAATTTAACGGCAACGATTTATGGATTTGGCCGCAAAGGTCGGTGGAGTACACGGTGCTTAACGCAAAAAACAATCCGCATATGGCGATGGCTCTGATTTTGATATCGACTTATACCAAGGGCGAAACCGTGGTGCGCAACGTGGACGGGCTGTTTGAAAGATATCCCGAATTTTTAGAGATATTTGAAAGTCTCGGAGGTATGTGCAGCATGCGTGATTTTGCATTTTAAAAGGTAAAAACCGGGCACATTTGTGCCCGGTTTTTTATTATATATTCTCGTTTTTAAGTGTGTCTATCGTATTTTCCTTGCGTATTTTACCCATTGAATACAGCATTGCGACAAAAACGACCGCAAACACGCTGAACACCGCGATTGCTATGCTGTACCACGGAATATAGAAATTCGAGGAAAAGCCCTGAGCCATAATCCGATATATCAAAAAAGTAACAAGCACCGAGACCGGCAGCCCCAGCATAAGCCCGCGCGCACCGCATATGATACACTCATAATTCATCATTTTGTTAAAGCCGCGCCGCGTCATGCCGATTGATTTAAACATTGCAAGCTCTCGCCTGCGCAGGAATATATTTGTAGAAACAGTATTGAAAACATTTGTCAGCGCTATCAGAGAAATGAGTATTATAAATCCGTACGCAAACACATTTACGATTACGGTGAGCGACCGCGCTCGCTCTGCGTCAGCCGCTACATCAAAAAGCCCCGACTTATCGGCATTCATATCAGACAGGATTTTTGTCATGGCGTTGAAGGTTTTGACATGGTCATTTGTCAGAAAGTACATGCTCGCATTATACAGTTCCACCGGTGCGCTCGCTATCGCGCTGCGAGGATAAATCAGCGCCAGATCATCATTTGCAAAAAACGGCTTTTCACTGACAAAGCCAGCAACCGCCAACGGTTTTGCTTCAAGCGCCTCACCTATTTCCACCCGCAGATAATCCTCATCCTGAATTTGTGAGGAATCATCCATCATTACATCCTCCGGCAGGTAAAGTGCAAAACCATCCTCAAACCTGAAAAAATCGTAGCCCTCCCGCTCGACTACCGAATAAAACTTCAGTTCATCGGTTATCTTGCTATGCTCCAAATACTCAGTTTCATATACCTTCAGGTTGTTGTCACCTTCGTTTATATACATTTTGCAATTATCAAAAACAAGAGCCTTTGGGTCGGATATATCAACTGAAAGCCCGCTGTCCCTTGCCAACTTTTCATACTGCGCGTCACTGACATAATAAATGCGCGGATATATCCATTCCCACTGCGGTTCTTCCATCTGCATACTGTCTTCGGAATTATCAAACAGCAACTGTCGAGCTCTGCGGGATATCAGGTCATACGGCACCACTGCTTCATATGAATTCACACTCAGCAATACTGACTCGGTTACACCGTCCGCCTCTGACAGCGACTTGTAAATCCTATCAGCTGCATCGGTATCGTAAGCATCGTGCATAACGTAGGATATATCATATCCGGCGCTTCTGTCAACATCTCCCGCAGCGTCTGTAAGATACCGGCAGAAGGAAGACGCGGAAACAAACAGAACAACGCTCATAAACAGCGACAGTATCGCCGTGCGGTACTGTTTCTTATTGCGCCTGAAATTTTTGGCGGCAATCATTCCCTCAAACCCAAACAGCTTATAAACTATTCCGTTTCCGTGAATTTTAACCTGCTTTGCCGTAATGTCATTTGAGCGACGCACCGCCTCAATGGGCGGCACCTTTACTGCACGGCGTGCAGGCACATACGCCGAAATAACAGTCGTTACGACACCTATAGCCGCTGCTATTATAAGCGCTGTCGGCGAAATTATAAGCTTGGGAGCCAGCCCCGCACCGGTATTAAAAAACATCTCAGCCGAGCTGAATGCTCCGCGCAGCAGATACAGCGTAATTCCAAGCCCCGCACAACCCGCGATAATTCCCAGCGGAACCGCAATAATACACAGAAAAAGTGCTTCATAAAAAACCGTGCGGCGTATCTGCTTTTTTGTCGCGCCTATCGATTTGAGTATTCCGAACTGCTTTGTACGCTCACTTACCGAAATAGAAAAAGAATTATAAATAAGTGAAACCGAGCCGAACATGATAAGACCTATGAGCACCGCCGCCATACCGATAAGCACAGCCAGCATATTGTCATATCCGCTCACGCCGTAAAGCATTAAAAGCTCACTGTTTGTATTCAACTGCCCATATTCCGGATTGTCAGAAATAAAGTCAAACGTGTCCCGAATATTTTCAAGAGTAAAAAATGCACTGTAATAATTGCTTTCCCCGCCGACTGTCAGCGCGGTATAGCCGGGAGCGGAATAAGGCTCGATATCCGTTGCAAACCGTGAGTAAAACCCAACTACCGTATAGTTTTTTTCATACTCCCCGACAAGCTTCTCGCCGTCTGTATACATACTGTACTGGTTAAGCCTGAAACCGTCCGACATGCGCTGCCCTATATGCAGCGTCAGTGTATCACCCAGACTGTACTCCACACTGCCGTTTGTTGAAAGATGAATGGGCAGAACAATTTCATCCTCCCGCTCGGGCAGACGGCCGCTCTCCAAATTCACCGCTACAAGGTCGCAAAAGTCCGCCGACATATTCGTAACAAACAAGTACGGCTTATATGGATTTTGCGAGCCGATATCGGCATAACCGACGCTGCCCAGCGTAACCGTTTTATCAACTCCGTCCTCATTTTTAAGCTTTGAAAGCATTGAGGCGTCTATTTCCTCGGTGTTCGCATAAAATCCGCCGAAGCTGTTTATAACGTCATCTATAAGATATCCGCGCAGACATGCCACCGCCTCCGTTACGGCGGTAAACATTGCAACGGAAAGCACAATGCCGACAATGGTTACAAAGGTGCGCATTTTGTTTTTAAGCAGCGAGCGCACCGTATATTTTCTGAAAATATTCACGATGTCTTACCCCCGTGCCGCACTGTCCCGCGTAATTTTGCCGTCCTCGATGGAAATTACACGGTCCGCCTGAATTGCAATATTTTCGTCATGGGTTATGACAATAAGCGTCTGATTGTATTTTTTATTGGACAGCTTCAAAAGCTCCAGTATTTCCTGGCTGTTTTTGGAGTCAAGATTACCCGTCGGCTCGTCTGCCAGTACAACAGCCGGCATGTTCATCAGAGCGCGGCCGATGGAAACGCGCTGCTGCTGTCCGCCGGACAACTGATTGGGAAGGTGTTTTTCTCTTCCGCGCAAATCAAGCGTATCTATAAGCTCGTTTAAAAAGTCATTGTTTACCCGCCTGCCGTCCATCAGCACAGGAAGCGTCATATTTTCGGTGACGTTCAAAATCGGAATAAGGTTATAAAACTGATATATCAGTCCAACCTGACGACGCCGGAAAATTGCAAGCTGATCCTCGTTTTGCGCATAAACGTCCTGCCCGTTCATAAGTATCCTGCCCGATGTCGGACGGTCAACGCCTCCTATCATATGCAAAAGCGTGGATTTTCCGCTGCCGGACGGACCGATTATTGCCAAAAACTCGCCCTTTTCCACCGAAAATGAAACATCGTCCAGCGCACGTACTTCATTTTCACCGCTGCCGTAAATCTTGGTAAGATTTTCGATTTTCAGTATCTCCATAATTTCCTGATTCTCCTCCTGATCGTTTTAAGTACATTATACAGCGTAAAAATGACAGCACAATGACCCGTAAATAACAGATTGTTCACCCGCCGACGACAAAAATCAGCAAAGGGCGGAATAAAACCCGCCCTTTTCCTAAATTTTATCAAAATCTATCCTTTTATCCCTGAAATAATATTCTCTGTCACGCTCGCCGATTTCACGCAGAACACGGCACGGACTGCCGACAGCTACTACGTTTGCGGGAATATCCTTTGTCACAACGCTGCCGGCTCCCACAACGGTATTGTCTCCTATCGACACGCCGGGTAAAACAATAACACCCGCTCCCAGCCAGCAGTTTTTACCGATATGTACGGGCATGTTAAACTGCCCGACCCGTTCCCGAAGCTGGGGCAATATCGGATGTCCGGCTGTTGCAATTACAACATTCGGTCCGAACATTGTGCCGTCCCCGACATAGATATGCGTATCATCCACAAGCGTCAAATTAAAATTGGCATATACATTATTTCCGAAATGCACATGCGCACCGGCCCAGTTTGCATGCAGCGGCGGTTCGATATAGCATCCGTCTCCGATTTGGGCGAACATATCCTTTAAAAGCTGCGCGCGCAGCTCACCCTGCGAAGGACGGGTGGCATTATAGTCATAAAGCTTTTCAAGACAGGCAAGCTGGCGGCGCGACAGCTCCTCGTCATTGCAAAAGTAAATATCGCCGCTGTGCATTTTTTCATAAGAGGTCATTGATAGTGCTCCTTTAAAATTCAACTATAAGTCCCGCACCGGCGTGACAGACAGTAACGCCGCTGTCCGGAGCAAGCCGGGCAAGTGCGCCCTGCGTCTCAGCACGGGCGAGCAGGGGAGTATTGTTATTTTCACTCAGGTGCGCAAGCACTGCGCGCCTGAGCCCGCCGCCGGCAAGGTAGGTCACAAGCTTTGCACAGTCACTGTTTGACATATGTCCGAAAGGGGACATAATCCTCGATTTAAGATGTGCAGGATAAAAACCGTTTTTCAGCATACCTATATCATGGTTACTTTCAATCATTACCGTTTCACAGCCGTAAAGCGCCTCAAGCATTGACTGCGTTACGGTTCCCGAATCGGTTGCGATACAGATAGATTTTTCACCGCAGCTTATTTTATATCCTACGCACGGCACGTCATGTGAACACTCAAACGCCTGCACCTCAAAACCGCTAAGCGTCATTTTATCTTCAAAGCGACTGCACAGTCCGATATCCACAGCAGAATAAATCGGAATATCCGCCGCGCGCGCAAGCACCGGCAGTCCCTTTATATGATCAGAATGTCTGTGGGTTATAAATGCGGCGCATAAATCGGAAAGTGAAAGCCCCGCTTTTGCAAGCCCGCATTTCAGCGTCTTCAGCGTTACGCCGCAGTCCACAAGGACCGCGGCGCCGTTATTTTCAATTACGGCAGCATTTGCACTGCTGCCCGATGCAATTACTATCAGTCTCAAATCAAATTTTGCCCTTTAAAATTTACCGTTATATATAATTTGTGCGAGCATTGCGCGGGTAACGGCGGTTTTCGGCTGAAATTCATTACTGCCCATGCCGTTTATAACACCCGCCGCAGCAAGCGCCGCGACCGCATCCCTGGCATACGCACTGACCTCATCAAAATCAGCAAAGCCGCAGTCCTCCTTTGACAGCTCATATTCATCCGAATACATGCGGTATATCATGGCGCAAAGCATCTGCCGCGTGAGCGGCTCATCAGGCGAAAACTGCCCGGCATCCGTACCGTTTGTAATTTTGTTTTGCGCCGCCCACTGTACGGCGCCCGCATAGTAACGGCTCTGCTCAACGTCAGAAAACGCCGACGGACTGTCTTCAAAAGCCTCGGTATCGACATCCGCAAGACGTGCCAGTACCGTCACCGCCATACCGCGGGTAAGCTCTGAGGACGGCTGAAAGCTGTCCTCCGTAACGCCGCGCATCAGCAGCTGCGTATGCGCATAATTCACAGCATCCGTATACCAGCGGTTCTGCGGGACGTCTGTAAACTCCGCAAGCTCATTATCAGAAGTCGCGAAAGTCTTTTGAGCTTTAACCGTGCCGTTTTCACCGAGTGTTTTAAGCGTTATCTGTCCGCCGCCAAAGCTTACAAGAGTACCCACCGTACCGTCAGTGAAATAGCTTCCGTTCACTGCGCTGACAAAATTCTGATTATGATACCCGGCGTCATAGAAAGCGGACGTCTGTTCATGAGCAAACAGTGCAAGGTCGGTGCCCAGCGTATTAAGCGTGCGACTGTATTTATAGCTTAGCTGGTCATGAATAACCGGCGCATGTGCAAGCGCAAGCTTATACTGTGCGTCGCCGTAGGACTGATTGTCAAGCCACTGCTGCTGCTTTGCACGAACCGATTCAAAGCTGGCAAGCCCGTTATATGCACTGCTGTCGTCGGGGTAAAGCCCGGCAGTATCAAGAATCAGCATAGAAACAGGACCGTATTGAACAGCCTCATAAAACTGACGGGGGGAGTTGCGCACAATTCGGGTGAGGTAGGGCGCATATTCGCCCAAAGTCTCATTTTCTCCGCGAAGGAACACAACGGGAATTTTTCCGCCCGTAAGCATACCGGCATTATAGAGCAAGCCGCTTATAACATCACTGTCGCTTCCGGCGTTTTTCAATATATTCCCGCCCAGCACTAAGAGGTCATACCCGCTTGCCGCCGCACGGATTTTCGGAATAAGTGTTCTGTCGGAATTCAGATCGCTCACCATAAGCATCTCAATTTCCTGCTGTCCGCTATATCCGGAAAATTCAAGATAGCCGGAGGTGACAAGCGGACCTTTCTGAGCCGAGTATGCACCGTGTTTTATTATGTGCTGGGAAACGACCTCATAGGAGTTATTTTCAAGATACTTTTTCGGGATACGAACCGCATGCATATTGGACAGACAGCGCAGCGTGCCGCCCTCAGAATCGGTAAACCGATGCTCTCTGCCCTCATAGACAAGGTGAACCTCGCCCATGGAGTTTTTACCCTCGGTCGTCGCCCATGCAACCGTATATGTATCTCCTGTATCGAAAACGGTAGGCTTTGTAATAAAGCCGAAGTCGGCAGCCGCACCCTTAATCACGCTGCTCACCGGTTTACCGTAGGCTGTGGGAACGGAAACGTTTTCAATTAAGTCCGCCTCTGCACCGTCGACGGCATAAGAGGATAAGCTCTCAGCCGCGCTTTCGCTTTGGTCTTTAACATTTCCGCCCGCCGTCAGCTCATATGACAGCTTTTGTTCTCCCGTATCGGACACTCCGTAACAGGTGATTTTTCCGTCCTTCAGCAAAAGCTGACTTGCAATAAATCCCGCATTATTGACATGCGAACCGTCAAGCATTATCGGAAAATCCGTACAGCTTGACGAATTGTTACCGCCCGGCTCCCACATCTCAATTCCGTGATAGTGTCCCGCGACAAGCAGATCCGTGCCTATGGCGGACAGATTGCTCAGCCAGTTAAAGCCGAAATGATTAATAATATTCGGTCCGTGACAGAACGCAATTCGATAGGCCGGCTCACCGCCATAGTCTTGAACGGTACCCAGCCAGTCGTTTTCCTCGATACGATAATTATTGTAGTCAACAAGCCCGGAATATTCGGGATGGGTGTCGATCTTGTCCTCGCCGAAATCCAAAACAACCGATGACATCGGACCGTATTCAAACGTAAAATAGAATTCGCCGGTATCTGAAGGCAGATACTGAAGCAGATATCCCGAAAACTCACCGCGGGTTTCATGGTTTCCGCGCGTATACACGCAGGGAACGGTACCGCCGGACAGCTGCGCCGCCGTGTCGAAAATACCTATCTCCGCATAGTCCTTACTTTGCATATCATTGCAGATATCCCCCAGAAGCATGATAAGATCGGGCGATCCGCCCTTGAGATGCGACACAGCCTTGTTCACGTAATTCATTATATCATTGGTCGGTGTTCGGTGCAGGTCGGAAAGGGTCCATATATTGATTTCCTCCTGACCGTGATAGCTTGTAAATCCGCGCGTCTCGGTGCACGAATCTCCGTAATTTACGCTGTACGGAGTGCGGGAAGAAACCGCAACGGAGGTAACGCTGTATTCCCCCGCGGCATTCAGATGCTCCACCGGCACGGATACGGTATGTATATAATCGTCGGTGCGCACGACGCCAGCTTCCTCATCATACACCCTGTAATCCTTGCCGTCATATGTATAATCGACGTATCCTGTACCGTTCACATTGGTGGACCAAACGATATTGTATATATCCCCGCACAGAAATACGGAGGGCTGAACCTCGATGGAAATACCGCCCGCGGCAAACGAAATACCGCCAAGAAGGGAAATACACATTACAAAAACCGTTAAAAAGCAGACTGCTCTTTTCATTTCGATACCTCTTTTTTCAGTATGTAATTACATTATATAATTATAATATTTATAAGTCAAGCCCGCGCGTTAACGCAGATTATAAAAAACAGCGCCGCCCGGGTAAACCCACCGAGTCGGCGCGATTTTATTATATTTTAATGCCCTATATCAGCCCTCATTTTTCGGTTTTTTATACTGCGGGCGACGCACTATTTTAAAATAATAAACCGCAAGCAGCAGCACAGCCGCCGCAATCCACGCCAGCGGGCTTGCAAGGCATATTATACGATAGCTGCTGTGAGCCGCGCCTAATGCGGCAACCGCCCAGCGCGCCAAAAGCTCCGCAGACGCGAACATTATCACCGAAAGAGTTCCGATTATAATAAAGCTTTTTTTAAACATATTTTTCAGCTCAACGCTGTTTTTTGCTCCGTAACTATATCCTATGACAGGCGCCGTTCCGACAGAGTATCCGATAAACGCGGCTAAAAATATCATATTGACATACATCAAAACTCCATAAGCCGCAACCCCGTCCTCTCCGGCAAACTTCATAAGCTGCACGTTATAAAGCATGCCTATAAGCGACATGGATATGTTGGACATAAGCTCCGACGAGCCGTTTATACAACCGACAAGCAGCGACCTGCCGTAAAATTTTGTCTTTGTCAGCCGAAGAAGAGAGGAATTCGGACACAGAAAATATATTACCGGCACAATTCCGCCTATACACTGGCTTATTGCAGTTGCCGCGGCAGCTCCGGACAGTCCGAAATCAAACACCGCCACCAGCAGTGCGTCAAGCACCATATTGGAAACTCCAGATATAATTGTAACCGTAAGTCCCAGCTGCGGTTTACCGGCAGTTACAAAAAAGCTCTGAAATTCATACTGAAGCATATATGCAGGCAAAGCGAAAAGAATAATTCTGCCGTAAACCACACAGTTTTCGAGCATAACTCCCTCAGCACCCAAAAGAACGGCAATCGGACGCAGAAAAATTATGCCAAACACTGCAATAATTATTCCGCATGCTGCGGATATATACACAAACATGGAAAACAGACGATTTGCCCGCACACGGTCACCTTCACCCATTGTTTTGGAAATAAGCGCACTGCCTCCTGTTCCGAACATAAACCCGACAGCTCCCAGTATCATAAGAAACGGCATGATAAAGTTGACTGCCGCAAACGGAGTTTTTCCTACAAAGTTAGAAACAAAAAAGCCGTCCACCACGCCGTAAATTGAAGTAAATATCATCATAACAACTGACGGCAGCGTAAATCTGAACAGCTTTTTATATGTAAAATGGTCAGATAACTGAATTTTCATAATCAAAGCCTTTCCACCTTTTCCTTAAGAGAGGTCAAATATTTTTGCGTAAGTCTAAGATAATCCGCGCGCTCGTCCGGAATCCAACTGTCAAATATTTCGTTTTCAATCTCTATTATGCGTCCGACGGTCGCCAAGGCAAACTCGGCGCCCTTTTCAGTAAAGCATACCGCCTTATTTTTACCGTCAATAGGTTTCAGGCATACTATATTTTCGTTTTCAAGCTTTCTGAGCGCAGAATTCACCGTCTGCTTTTTAATACCTAACATGCTTACAATAAAATTTATCGGACATTCACCTTCTTTGTTGCAAATAGCATACAGTATCTGCATAACACTGTCGGAAATCCCTAATCTAAATGCTGCTTCATGATAAACCGAATCTATCTCAGATGTAAGATAATTAAACCGCTTCAACTGCTCTGTTATATACTTTGGCATAAGTCTTCTCCTTAATGTACGAAATCATACCAAGTCAGTATAGTACGAAATCATACAAAAGTAATATATAAAATAAAAAAACACCGGCCGCTTTTATACAGCCGGTATTTTAATATATTTTTTTACTTTGCGTAATTAATCGCGCGGTTTTCTCGGATAAGATGAACCTTAATCTGACCCGGATACTCAAGCTCACTTTCAATCTTTTTACAGATATCGTGGGACAGCAAAACAAGCTTATCGTCGGAAATCTGCTCCGGATTTACCATTATGCGTATTTCACGGCCCGCCTGGATTGCATATGTCTTTTCAACTCCGTCAAAGGAGTTGGCAATTTCCTCAAGCTTTTCAAGACGCTTGATATAATTTTCAAGATTTTCGCGTCTGGCACCGGGTCTTGCCGCTGAAATTGCATCTGCTGCCTGAACGATGGCGGCAATGTTGGTTTTTGTCTCCACATCGCCGTGGTGCGCCTCAATAGCATGGATAACTCCGTGCGATTCCTTGTATTTTTTAGCAAGCTCAACGCCGATTTGAATATGAGAACCCTCCATTTCAAAATCAACGCTCTTTCCGAGGTCGTGCAGAAGACCCGCGCGTTTTGCAAGCGTAACATCCTCTCCCATCTCCGACGCGATAATCCCGCACAGCTGAGCCACTTCAATAGAATGATTAAGCACATTCTGACCGTAGCTTGTTCTGTATTTAAGTCTGCCGAGCAGCTTTATAACCTCAGGATGCAGACCGTGAACACCCGTTTCAAAAACAGCGCGCTCGCCCTCTTTTTTAATGGTGATATCCAGCTCGCGCTTCATTTTTTCTACCGTTTCCTCAATACGCGCAGGATGGATGCGTCCGTCCGAAATAAGCTTTTCAAGCGTAAGTCTTGCAATTTCGCGGCGAATGGGGTCAAAGCTTGACAGCGTTATCGCCTCGGGCGTGTCATCGATTATAAGATCAACGCCGGTTATTGTCTCAAGCGAGCGGATATTGCGTCCCTCACGCCCGATTATACGGCCCTTCATTTCGTCACTGGGCAACGCAACAACCGAAACGGTAGACTCGACAACATGATCAGCGGCACACTTCTGAATTGCAAGTGACAGAAGATTTCTTGCCTTCTCGTCGGCATTTTCGGCATACCGCGCCTCATGCTCCGCAATTTTAACGGCATAGTCATGCTCAAGCTGCTGCTCAAGCTCATGCAAAAGCTCCGCCTTTGCCGCCTCCGCAGTATAGCCGGAAATGCGCTCCAGCACCGCAATCTGCGCGCGCTTTTGCTCCTCCATTTCCTGCTGCAGCTCCTCCGCCTTTTTCAGCTTTGAATTGAGCTGTTCTTCTTTTCTGTCAAGATTATCATACTTTCTGTCAAGAATTTCTTCTCTCTGTTGCAGGCGCTTTTCCTGCCTTGTCACCTCGACACGGCGCTCTTTTATCTCGCGCTCCTGTTCGGTCCTCTCTTTATGTAGCTGTTCCTTAGCCTCGAGAATCGCTTCTTTCTTTTTCGTGTCAGCTGTTTTTATCGCCTCATTGATAATTCTTCTCGCTTCATCGTTAGCAGAACCAATTTGTTTTTCCGATACCGATTTTCTGTAAAAAAATCCACATATAAAAGCAATAAATCCGGCAACAAGGGCAGCGGCGACCGCAATGATAACTACTGTTAATGCAGTCATAATGTCCTCCCTTTGTTTGAATTTATATACAGCATAGCTTTTAATATTATACATCTTTTACGAAAATGTGTCAAGCGCCGAGGAAATATTTATGAACAAATATCAAGTCAAAACAAAAATACACGCGGTTATAAAACCGCGCGTGATATTAATATTTTGCACCTGACATCTCACTGCATTTTCTTTAGGGTTTTCTCCTTCATCTGAGGAGTATTCCAGAGGTTAAGAGCAAGCGCCGGAAGACGATTTGCAATGTTTTCCGTCTCCTTTGCAACGCCCTGCTCGACATCCTCAAACGCCTTTGCAAGAGAGTCGCCCCATGCGTGCAGCTGCGCACCCCAAATTTGTTTTTTAAATCCCTTGTCAATATTCAGAGTCTGACCGATATAGGGAGAATCGGGGTGAACGGGCGTCCACCTGAAAATATCCCAATCCATAATTTCCGCCGGACTCCACATTTTTTTGGGAGTGACGATATACAGCGGATTCCATGAACAGTTTATAATATCAAAGCCCGCCTCCAAAAGCTCGTCAGTCGTCTGGTAATAATTTTCCCAGCTCATAACAACGATTTTGCGGGATATAAGATCATTTACGCACTTGTTAAAGCCCTCCCACACAATGGGAGTTCTACCCGCCTTGAAAACAACGTCGGTCGTTACATTAATAAAGTGCGCGAGCATGCGCTCGGCAAGCGCGCGGCCGTCCCCTCCGGCTTTAAATGCGTCCACCGCCGCTTTGTCAACCGTCTCAAAGTAAGCAAGGCATTTTTCACACTCAGTCCACTTTAGGATATCCGCCTCGTCACCGCCGACATGGATATACTCGGAGTAGGGGAACATCGCGCAGACCTCCTCAACTATCTCACGCACCGCTTTCATCGAATCTTCATGCTGACAGATAACCCCGCTTGTACCAAACAGCTTGGGATACGCCGCACCGAACGCATTGCAGTGCCCCGGAATATCCACCTCCGGCACAAGGCTTACCCCGCGGCGAAGCGCGTATCTGTTCAGTTCGCGTATCTCCTCAAACGAATAGTGGCGGTCCTTGGCGGGCAGCTTGGGATACAGCTTTGACGGCAGGGTATAGCTCTGATTTTCGTTAAAGTGCAGGTGCAAATGACTCAGATTATAGCAAAAACACATGTCGATATACTCAAAAAGTCTGCCGACACTGTGAAAATTTCTGCCCAAGTCCACGTGAAAAGCGCGGTATTTACATTGCGGGCCGTCCAGCAGCTCGGAGTAATTCCAAAAGATTCTGCCGTCTTTTATCTTTGAAAGCCGCAAAAGCGCGGCAAGCGCATGATTCAGACTTTTAAGCCCGATATAATTTAAAACTATCCTGCCGTTTTTCAATACGATCGAGTAGTTTTCCGCGCGGCATTCCTCAAATACAGACGGTTCTTTCAGGTTAAGCTCCTCTGCCTTCTTCCGGAAAAGAACAAAACCCGCGTTTTTTTCAGAGTCTGTTATTTTTATCTTAACACCGTGATAGCGCTCAAAATCACGGATAAAAAGCATAAGCGCTCCTTTTATCAGCGGGTCGTCGCTGTGAAACGAAAGCACCGGTTCTATCGTCACCGGCAAATCAAGCGGCGACGTCTGCGCCGGCACAGGCATCGGTTCCTTAAAAAAATCATTGTCAAGCATTCTCAGGGTATGTCCTTTCGGTATAGATATCGGATTTTATTATATATTCTGATTTAATCAAAGTCAACATCAAAAAATAGTAGTAAATTATAAATCAGTATGATATAATGACTATATATGTAAAGCTATCGGAGGAAAATATGACTATACTCAGCTCGGTTATACTCGGAATTATACAGGGACTGGCGGAATTTCTTCCGATATCCAGCTCGGGACATCTTGTGATTTTCAAGACATTTTTGCCGGGACTTGAAAAACTGTCGGGGGACATGACCTTTGACATTCTCCTGCATCTGGGTACGCTCATCGCGGTTTTTGCAGTATACCGCAAAACGATAGCGGGCATGGTCATTGAGTTTTTCAAAATGCTCGCTCAGATTTTTTCAGGTAAATTCAAGTTCAAAAAAGCAAACAAGTACCAGCTCATGGATATATTTGTGATAATCGCCACGCTTCCGTTAATACTTGTAATATTCGTAAACGACACTATCGAGAGTAAGATGACAGGGCTTTTGCCTGTCGGCATCATGCTGCTTGTAACGGCGGGACTTCTCTTTATCGCCGACCACAGCGTACAGGGGAAAAAAGAAATTCGCGACATGACCCCGGTGCAGGCGCTCAAAATCGGTCTGTTTCAGATGATAGCGACGCTGCCCGGACTCTCCCGCAGCGGTTCGACCATTGCCGCGGGCATCAACATGGGCTTTACCCGTGAAACGGCGGTTGAATTTTCCTTTATTTTAGGAATTCCGGCCGTCATCGGCGCCAATATTCTGAATGTCAGGGATATTGTAAAAACGGGAATTGACAGCTCGCTTATCCTGCCGTACATAATCGGCATTGTCACCGCCGCCGTGTTCGGCATTTTAGCGGTAAAGCTTGTTCAGTACGTAACGAAAAAAGACCGCTTCGGATGGTTTGTATACTACTGCGCGATTGTAGGTGCGGGCGCGGTTGTCATGAGCTTTATAATCTGAGTTTTTAGGTGAGAAAATGGCAGTCAAAAATAAAAGAAATACAAAAAACAGACCCGCAACGAAATCCGCGGCGGGCAAGAATACACCGGCACAGCGCAAGCCTATCAGGCGCGAGGTGCGGGATAATGTGCTGTCCGTTATCTTTTTTGCACTGACGGTGCTGCTCATTCTATCGGTGTACCACAACTTTTTAGGCGTATTCGGCACGTTCCTGCGCGCTCTGTTCAAAGGCGCCTTCGGATTTGTCTCATATCTCCTGCCTGCGCTGACGCTGTGGCTGGGAATCGAGCTTGCAAGGGAGAGCCGGCGCGTGTCCACGCCTACCCGGCTGTGGACCGGGCTTGTGCTTGTAATATCGCTTGCCGGCGTATGCTATCTTTTTGAAAGCGGCGATTATTTCGGGTCGTTCTCCTTCGGTCAGTTTTTCACAAAGGGGATACCGGATATGGTAAACCGCGCCGGGGGAATCATCGGCGGAATTTTTGCATATCCTCTTATATGCCTTTTGACAAAAATCGGCTTTGCCATACTGTTTATTACGGCGGCGCTGATTTGCGCTCTCACATTTTTCGATATAACCCTATATCAGATTTGGAAAAAGCTGCGCGCTCCGTTTGAGCGCGAGGCGGCAGACCCGGACGAGCCGGAGGTTGTAAAGCCGCATATCGAAAAACCGAAAAAGAAAAATAAAATAGATATTTTTGTGGACGAGGAAACGGAATTTTCGGAACAAAGCGATAACGCCGAACAAGGGGACATGCCCGGCTCAGATATCTTTACGGGCGCCGGCAAGGATGAAGCCGAAGTCGAGCAGACATCTCCCATGCCGTTTTTTGTACATGACGACATAAACCGCGACGAGTACATAACCACCGCCGACATGGTTGTCGGAAATATTGACAAAAGCGGCGTTTTTAACAATGCAGACAAAACGGACAAAACCCCATCCCGGACATCTGTGTTTACAAAAAGCGATTCATTTGGCGCAGCAAAAACCGCGGCAGTAGATGCAAAAACGGACGAGAGCTACATTTTTCCGCCCACATCGCTGCTTGAAACGCCGCGTGCGGCAACCGGAATTTCCAAAACGGAGCTTGCGCAGACAGAGCAAAAGCTCATTCAGACGCTGCATGACTTCGGAATAGAGGCGACAATGGTGGGCGCGGCAATCGGACCGATTGTAACGCGCTATGAGCTGGCGCCCAGCAAGGGTGTGCGCGTATCCAAAATTACCTCGCTGTCAGACGACATCGCGCTGTCGCTTGCGGCAACCTCCATCCGAATTGAAGCGCCCATTCCCGGCAAGGCGGCAGTCGGAATAGAAATTCCCAACAAGAAAAAAAGCATGGTTTACATAAAAGAGCTTTTAGACTCCGATGAATTTGCAAACAGCAGTAACCCGCTGACCGTTGCCCTCGGCAAGGACATCTCGGGCAACCTTGTGTACGGCGACCTGTCCGACATGCCGCATCTGCTTGTCGCGGGCGCGACAGGCTCCGGTAAATCGGTGTGCATAAACACAATACTTATGTCGCTGCTGTACAAGGCGTCGCCGAAAGACGTAAAGCTGATACTCATTGACCCCAAGGTGGTAGAGCTGGAGGTATACAATAAAATTCCGCACCTTATCGTTCCCGTAGTATCCAACCCCAAAAAAGCGGCGGGGGCATTACAGTGGGCGGTAAACGAGATGGAACGGCGATACAACCTGTTTTTCAGCGTCAACGTGCGCAATATTCACGGCTACAACGCCTATGCGCAAAAGCACTCCGATGTGTGCGAGACGGTACCTCAGATTGTAATTGTAATTGACGAGCTTGCCGACCTCATGATGGTCTGCGCCAAGGAGGTGGAGGACTATATCGTCCGCCTCTGTCAAAAAGCGCGCGCCGCCGGCATTTATCTGATAATCGCGACGCAGCGCCCTTCCGTCAATGTCGTGACGGGTCTTATCAAGGCAAACGTCCCCTCACGCATCGCATTTGCCGTCACCTCCCAGATTGATTCCCGCGTCATTTTGGACGGTTCGGGCGCGGAAAAGCTTTTGGGCAAAGGCGACATGCTGTTCAAAGGCAGAACAATGAATTCGGCGCGGCGCATACAGTGCTGCTTTGTAAGCGACGAGGAGGTCGAGACGGTGGTAGAATACGTAAAACGCCATTCGGGCACTGCAGACTATGATCAAAGCGCTAACGACGCCATGGAAAGCTATACAAAACAGGATGGCGGCGCGCCCGCAGACCGTGACGGCGGCGAGGATCTGGACGAAATGTTCTGGCAGACCGTTGCTTTTGTAATCGAAAGCGGAAAGGCCTCCACCTCCGTCTTGCAGCGCAAGTTCTCGCTGGGTTACGCAAGAGCGGCTCGCATTATCGACACTATGGAGGAAAAGGGCATAATAGGTCCGTACGAGGGCGCAAAGCCAAGACAGGTTATTATGACAATGGCGGAATATCAGGAAATGATGGTAAAAAGGGACGACTGATGAAAAAGATATTTATTCTTGAGGACGATATCAGCATTTCCTCTATCATAGAATTCAATCTTAAAGCGGCGGGCTTTGAAACGACGGCGGAGAGCGACGGAAAAGCGGGGCTCTTACGTCTGATAAATGAGGGCGCTGATCTTTTGGTGCTGGATCTTATGCTGCCGTCGCTTTCCGGCTTTGAGGTGCTGCAGCGGCTGCGGGAAGTATCCGATATGCCGGTTATTATTCTCAGCGCGCTGGACAGCGAGGAGGATAAGCTTAAAGGGCTGTCTCTGATGGCGGACGACTATGTGACAAAGCCGTTTTCGGTGAACGAGCTTATTGCACGCATAAAGGTAAACCTTGCACGAACAGAGAAAAAGCCGCGTGAGGAGACAATTTTTTCGGCAGGTGACCTTAAAATAAACGCCGATAAAATGGCGGTCTCCAAAAACGGAGAGGAAATTTCGGTCAGCAAAAAGGAATATGAAATACTTATGCTTCTTGTCCAAAACAGGGGGCGTGTCGTATCCCGCGAGGAGATACTGGAAAAGGTGTGGGGCTACAACAATTTTTTAGGCGACCTGCACACGGTTGACGTGGCAATCGGAAGACTGCGCGCCAAGGTGGAAAAAACACCGTCAGAGCCTGAGATAATTCTCAGCCGCCGCGGGGCGGGATATTATATTATATGAAAAAAATCAGCACAAAACTAAATCTTGCCATGCTGCTTATCACGGCGGCAGTGCTAACGTTTGTGGGCGCGGCGCTCATTGTTAACTTAACGCTGGGCTACTATCGGAATTTTGAGCGTACAGTTACACTTGTTTTTGAAAACGAGCGGTTTTTTGACATCTGCCGCGACTTTGACGGAAATATTTCACCGCTGCTGACATATCTTGAGGATTCCGACAGCGTTTTAAATCAGAATTCGCAGCGCGACTACTATATACTAAAGGACGGAAACGTCATTAAAAGCTCCCGCACCGGCGGAATTTTAAAAATGACAAGCAATTTAAAGCAGGTGCTTGACGGCGGCTTCAGCACCGACCGTGACCTCACATCGGACGCGCTGGACTTTGCATTCAGCTTAGGGGATGGATATACGGTATATGTTGTTGACACAAGACGCGAGCTTTTCTCGCAGCTGCGGGACGTATCGCTCTTGTTTTTACAGGCGCTGCTTTTCGGCGTGGCGCTTGCGGCGGCACTGAGCTTTTTTATCTCAAAGCGGCTGACCGCGTCAATCAAAAAGCTCGAAAAGGGCGCACGCGACATGTCGAGAGGACAGTTTAAGCAGATAGATGTTAAAACCCGCGATGAAATCGGCAGTCTCTGCACCGTCTTTAACGAAATGGGCAGGCAGATACAAAACGACTTTGACGAATTTGAAAGAGCAGAGCAGGCACAGCGCGAGTTTGTCGCAAACGTTTCCCATGAGCTGAAAACACCGCTTACCGTAATAAAAAGCTACAGCCAAACGCTGCGCACACTAAACGTTGACAGGGAAACGCAGTGCCGCTTTCTTGCAACAGTTGACAGCGAAGCGGATCGGATGGCCGGCATTGTCGGTCAGCTGCTGTACCTGTCAAAATTAGAGCAGCAGCCGGCCGCGCATGAGCAGGTAGACCTGTTTAAACTGTGCGGCGACGTTGCGGACACGCTTAAGATAGAGAGCGACAAAAAAGGTCTTACGGTTTACATAACCGGCGGCGGCAGCGTTTTATCTGACAGAGAGCTTATAAAAACAATAATTTACAATCTTCTGTCAAACGCAGTAAAATACAGCCGTCCCGGCGGCGAAATAAGCGTGCGTGTGTGTAAGGACGAACAAACCTGCATACATGTGCGCGATAACGGGCAGGGGATAGCGCCCGAAGACATGGAACATATTTTCGAGCGTTTTTACCGCGCCGATAAATCCAGAGGCAGAGATACGGGGGGCACTGGGCTGGGGCTTGCGATTGCAAAGGAAAGCGCCCGTATCATCGGCGCAGAGCTTACCGTTAAAAGTGAGCTGGGAAAATTTTCTGAATTTACACTTAAATTCAACGCTGAAAATACATAAAACAAATAAGACAGGACAAAATCGGAAAATGGACAAAGAAATAACATGCTGTTTTACAGGGCACAGAAGCGTGCCGGCGGCGGACGCCGAAATGATAACCTCTCAGACCGAACATGCCATCCGTGTGCTTTACGGGCGCGGTTACCGTATCTTCATTTGCGGCGGCGCTATAGGATATGACCAGCTCTGCGCAGAAACGGTGCTGAGACTGAAGCGCGAGCTTATAGATATAAAGCTGCGGCTGATACTTCCGTGCGGAGATCAGGACAAGTATTTTTCCTTTATACAAAAGGCGGCGTATCATGAAGCAAGACTGCTTGCGGACAGCGTCGAGGTGATGTACCCTGCATATGTTCGAACCTGTATGCACGAGCGCAACCGAAAAATGGTGAGTGAAAGCTCCGCATGCATTGCATACCTTAAAAAAAATTACGGCGGAACTGCGTATACCGTACAGTATGCACAGCAAAACGGACTTATAGTATACAGAGTTGGAATATAAAAACCGGCTTGGATTGTTCCAAGCCGGCTTTTTAATTACATTACTTACCCAGCCGTCTCTGAATGAATTTAACAATCTCAACAAGCGGGATTATAAGAAACGCAAGACCGAGAGCAACAAAATACTCAGTTACGGAAATGGGTGTAAAGGAGAACATTTTCACAAGAAACGGAACGTAAATTACCGTAGTTGTCAGCAACAGCGCAAGACCCGCCGCACCCCAGAGCCATTTGTTCTGTCTTTTTATCGTAAATATCGACTGCCGTCTGCTGCGCATGTTGAAGGACTGGAAAATCTCAGCCATGGAAAGGGTCAGAAACGCCATCGTTATACCGTCGTGACTGCGTGCTATCTCCCAAACGCCCGCCTCAATATAATGTCCGACAAAATATGCTGCAAGGGTCAAAATTGCAACAAACAGACCCTGATAAATAACATCAAACCCGACGCCACCTGCAAAAATACCCTCTTTTGAGTCCCGCGGCGGACGCTTCATCGCGTCGCGCTCGCCCTCCTCCATGCCCAGCGCAAGCGCGGGCAGGCTGTCGGTTATGAGGTTAATCCACAGAATATGCACCGGCTCCAGCAGCACAACTCCAAGCATGGTAGCGGTAAAAATGCCGATTACCTCGCTGAGATTTGAGGACAGAAGAAACTGAATGGATTTTCTAATATTGTCGTAAATGCGCCGTCCCTCACCGACAGCGGCAACTATTGTCGCAAAGTTATCGTCAGCCAAAATCATATCCGCGACATTTTTGGTGACGTCGGTGCCGGTGATACCCATACCGATTCCGATATCGGCGGTTTTGATTGACGGCGCGTCGTTTACGCCGTCACCGGTCATTGCCGTTACCTTGCCGCGCCGCTCCCATGCGGAAACAATACGCACCTTGTGTTCCGGCTGAACCCGCGCATAAACACAGTATTTTTCAATGTTTTTGTCCAGCTCCTCATCGCTCATACTGTCAAGAGCCTGACCCATGACAGCCTGTGACGGGTCGTTTAGAATACCCAAATCCTTTGCAATGGCAACGGCGGTATCAATATGGTCGCCCGTTATCATAACGGCGCGTATACCCGCGTCGCGGCATTTATCAACCGCCGCCTTTACCTCGGGGCGGATAGGATCAATCATACCGTAAAGACCGAGGAAAACAAGCTCCTTTTCCAAAGCATCGGGCGACATATCCTCCGGGAGCTTCTCATGCTCGCGCACGGCACCCGCCAGAACACGCAGCGCCCTGTCAGCCATATCCTTGTTTTTTGCCATTATTTCAGCACGCTTTTCATCGGTAAGCTTTGCAACACCATCACTTGTCATAACATGGGTACAGCGGCGAAGAATTTCGTCCGGCGCACCCTTTGTGTACTGTATAAATTTGCCGCCCGCGTCATGAACCGTCGTCATCATTTTGCGCATTGAATCAAACGGAGCCTCTCCCGCACGCGGAGTTTCCTTTTTAAGCTCGTTTTTATCAAGCCCGATTTTTGCCGCATAGTTTACAAGCGCACACTCGGTCGGTTCTCCGACAGCGGTTTTTGCGTCATTATCGTACTCCGCGTCTGTACACAGAGCCATAGCTCTGCCCAGCGCGTCCTCGTTTTCACCGAAAACCTCAACAACCGTCATTTTATTCTGCGTAAGCGTTCCCGTTTTGTCGGAGCAAATGACCTGCGCGCAGCCCAACGTCTCAACCGCCGTAAGCTTTCTTATAACTGCGTTTTGCTTAGACATTTTTGTAACGCCGATTGACAAAACGATTGTAACAACCGCAGCAAGCCCCTCGGGAATAGCCGCAACTGCAAGGCTTATTGCCAGCATAAAGGATTCAAGCACGCTGTCTGTCGTAACGCTGCCCGTCTTCCACAGACCCACGCCGAAAATAACAATACATATTCCCAAAACCAAAAAAGTGAGTATCTTTGACAGTCCCGCAAGCTTTTTCTGAAGCGGTGTGGCATTGTCCTGCGCCTTTGAAAGCGCGTCGGCAATCTTGCCCATTTCGGTGCTCATTCCGGTATTGCAAACAACCGCGCTTCCGCGGCCGTAAACCACGGTAGAGCCCATATATACCATATTTTTACGGTCACCGAGCGCCACCTTGACGTTCTCGTCGCCGATTACATCCGACGTTTTGACAACAGGTACCGATTCACCGGTCAGCGCCGACTCCTCAACCTTCATCGACGCACATTCAAGTATTCTTGCGTCTGCCGGAACGGCGTCGCCCGCCTCCAGCAAAATCACGTCGCCCGGAACAAGGTCCTCGCTTTTTATCGAACTAAGCTTTCCGTCGCGAAGCACCTTGGAATGTGCCGCAGTCATTGTTTTCAGCGCGGCGATTGCCTCTTCAGCTTTGCTTTCCTGAACGACGCCCAAAACTGAATTGAGCACGACAACAAACAGAATTATAAATACGTCCGCCAGCGACTCGCCGCCGTAAACCGCCGTTACTCCTGAAAGTGCCGCCGCTGCCAGCAGCACAATTATCATCGGATCGGCAAGCTGCATGAAAAACCGCTTTATAATGCCGGGACCTTTTTTTTCGGCAAGCAAATTTTTACCGTACTTTTCCGCGCGCGATAATGCCGACTGCTCTGACAGGCCTTTTTCGGAGGACGCAAGCTCATGCAGCACCTCGCGGCTGTCATTTGAATAGAAATTCATAGTCAAAATCTCCTTTTTGCTATATAAACAAAAACCCATGTACAGTATTTGCCAAAGCGCGGCAAATTATGTCCGCCGCGGCAAATTCCGCACATGAGTCTGGTTATTTAAGACGATGCCAGACGGCAAAAAAACCGCCATGCTGTTGACAGCGCCACACTTTCGTGCAAACTACTCCCTCAAGGGTTAATTTTTTATATTATATTAATCCAACATAAAGATTTTGTCAATAAAATAATGGAAATAATAACGAATTTCTATTGAAAATACTTTAATGCTTTGGTATACTTTGCTTGAAATACGGCACCGCCGTTACAAAAGGGAGATTTTTGTTATGAAGCTATCTGTTATAAACTGCACACCCGTTGACGAAAAAGAGCAGTTTCAGTATCTCAAGGACTGCGGTTTTGACGCAACTGACCTTTCTCTGGGACGTTATTTTGACAGAAACGGAATGTTCGGAGACATCGACAATGTTACAGACGAGCAAATAAAGGAGCATTTTACAATGCTGCGCGAATGTGCACAAAAGGCGGATTTTGAAATCGGGCAGACCCATTCTGCTTTTTCCGGACATCCGCGTAATTACGACTTTGACTATGACGAAATCGTAAAACGCCAGATCGCGTCAATTAAAGCCACACATTATCTGGGCAGCAAATACTGCGTTGTACATCCGATTATTTTGCCCGGCAGACGCTACGATCTTTTAAAGCAGGAAGCATTTGACAAGTCGGTTGAATTTTACAAGAGATTAATTCCGACGCTTGAGGAATACGACGTTTACTGCTGCATTGAAAACATGTGGGTATGTGACCCGGTTTACGGTCATATATGTTCTACGATTCTTTCCCATGCACAGGAAATGGTAGATATGTGCAATGTTTTAGGTGACAGGTTCAGAATCTGCGTTGACGTCGGTCATGCACCGCTGACACAGGATGACCCATGCGAAATGGTACGTATCTGCGGCGATAAGCTGGCAGTTTTGCACACGCACGATGTCGACGGAATAAGCGATCTGCACACGTTCCCGTATTCGGCACATCAGGCTCCCCACGGCATAAAGCCGATGCGTATTAATTGGGAGGAGTTCATGAAAGCACTTGACGATGTGAATTACAGAGGAAATCTGAGCTTTGAGATATGTCCTCCCGGTCCTGTTGAGCTGAGGCGCGCAGGTCTTATTTATCTTTCCGAAATAGGCAAACATCTTGTTTCTCTGCGTTCGGTAAAATATTAAAATAAAATGCGACCGACTTACAGAAATAATTATAATGTGAGATGTGTTGAACTGAATAAAACCTATAACGGCTTATGAACATACTTTAAATATCTGATATCTCTCAGAAAATAAAAAAGAAAAATTGGGGCACTTTCCTTGCGGATGGTACCCCAATTATTTATATTTAGCTCCTTTTCAAATTGTGCAGGCACAATCCGATGTTCGCTATATTTATGACTTTATTTTTTTTATCCATAATATACATCTGATATAACTCAGATTTGTTTTATTATTTCTATAAAGTTTTCAATCTTTTTATTAGAGTCGTAAAATCTTTATTATCTTTTAATTTATCCATGTGAGGATTGTTCTCTATCATCCTTAGTAAAAAATGTTTCCATTTGCCTTCCCAATTCCTGCCCATATTTTTTGAATCAAAGGTTATCCGATTAGTAAGCAATGAAGTGGACTTTTTCTTTTCTGCATTTTTAAGATTATCGCATGCTATTGCATATTTTTCACAAATCAAAATATTTTTAAGTGAATTCGAATATTCACCAACCTTTGCATACATAGCAGAAATTTCAAAGTGACTTCTCATCAAGCGGTCATTATAAAAGAAAAGATTTTCGTCATCTTTAAAAACAGCCATCAGCAAACTGTTCGCCGTCTGCATTAACTCAATTCTATTAAATTCAGTCAGCTCATTATCCTGCGATGAATATAAAAATATAGCTCCAAAACAAAGGTCGATCATTGTAACTATATTATTTTGCAACTGCTCTAATTGCTTTTCACCACTATAAATTTTTGATAATAATTCTTCTTTGCAAACCCATATATCAGGCATGGTCTCGGCTAAAGCAACAGCTTTATCGGTTTTGTCAATCAGGGGATAAATATAGCATAAAATTTGTATAGCACCATGTCTTACGGAATCAACAGTGCAGTCATCCAATATCCTTTCGCAAATATTAACGGCATTTTGCAAAAAATCGTTTTCTTTTGCGTAAGCTATTTGCTCTTTTGTAGAGGTGTATTGAATTAATGGATATGCTAAATTCAACATCCATTGATAATTCCGAGGATATTTTTTCAACACCTCTTTTGCTAAATTGATATTGTCAAGTACCTTGCCGTTTCGACTGTTTTGTTGATAAATATTCTCGTATTCCCTTAATTCTTCGGTTTCAACTGCATCTTTCATGCCCAAAAGCTCGTCGCTTGTTACACCAAAAAAATTTGCAATTTGCGGTATCAAAGTTATATCCGGCAACGCTATCCCGTTTTCCCACTTACTTATGGCTTGATAGGAAATGTTAAGATATGCCGCCAATTTTTCTTGTGTTACATCTTGTTTTGTTCTTAAATCTTTAATTATTTGTCCTATTTTCAGCATAAAATCATCCTTTATAATAATAGTTACAAAAGCCTTTGTAACTATTATTATAAAACATATTTTTCCCATTTGAAATAACATGTCGGCTTAACGGCATTCAACCCTGGGTTTAGTTGAAATTTTAGTAAAAATGGGGCCTCATTATCTTTTTTCATATAATTTGTTTTCAGAAATATAAGTATTAAATATAATTCAAAGCGCGTAAAGTAGATCACAAAAAAAGACTGCGATAGAAGAAGTCTCTGCCTTGTGTTCTTCTTTTTATATACTTTTTTTAAAGCAAATTATTCTATTTACCTCTTCAAAGCCTGCATTTAAATGCCAGCTGAAACTTGTATTGTTTGTTATTTCACAATCGCTTGCAAATTCAGTGCATCCCATACTTTTTGCCCATTTTTCACATTCTGTTAAAAGAGAAGAGGCTATTTTTCTTTTTCGATACGACTTTGAAACAAATATACCCTCAAGATAACCGACAGGTGAGCTTTTTGTTCCCTCAACATACTCGTACCTGAGAGAGCACTGAGCAAAGCCGACAGCATGGTCTTTTATCTTACCCGACTCCTCAAAATAAAGAAAAACTGCATCGCTATTACTTTTTAACAGTTTTTCATTTTCAGATAAAAGTTCATCATTATCATGTTCTTCCCACAGCATTTTCATCAGCTCGGTTACTGTAATTAAATTGCTTATATCTGCTTTTTTTATCATCTGAATATCCCCCATTCCGTAAATTTATTTTAACACCGCTTTAACCTATTTTCAACCCGTCTGTACGCATTTTACACATATAACATATATAATACTACTAAATATATAGTTATATTAATTATTGCAAATTTCATTAATATATGGTATAATTTAAGATGTATAAATAATAAGGAGAATTGACATGGATTCATTTAATGATGTATGGGAAAAGGCGCTGTCTATTATTCGTGACAGAATTACTATAACATCATACGAAAGCTGGATAAAGCTGCTGCGCCCTATCCGTTTTGAAAACGATACGGCTTATATATATGCACAGTCCAACTTTCAGAAAGTACTTATAAACAATAAGTTTAAAGACGAGATAGAAAGAGCGCTGTCCGAGGCCATGGGCTTTGATGTGACAGCGGTTATTTTGTCTGAAGAAGATGTGAGCCGTAAGGTTTCAAACCCGCTTCAGATAAAGGACGCGGAGGATTTTAAATTTGAGGAAAAAGAAATCGGTAATCTGAACGAAGAGCTGACATTTGAAAATTTCGTTGTAGGTGACGAAAATAAATTCGCTCATGCCGCCTCAATAGCGGTTGCAAACAACCCCGCCGGCGCTTACAACCCTTTTTTCATTTACGGAAGATCGGGACTCGGAAAAACACACCTTTTGTGCGCCATTGCAAACGAAATTAAGAAAAACCGCCCCGAATCCACCATTATGCTTGTCAAGGGCGAAGAATTCATGAACGAGATTATACAGGCAATCCGCAACAGCCAGCAGGCGGAATTCCGCAATAAATACAGATATGTAGACGTATTTCTTGTAGACGATATTCAGTTTATAAGCGGAAAGGTTTCTACCGAGCTTGAATTTTTCCATACATTTGAAGCACTGTATGAGGCTAAAAAACAGATAATCGTAACTTCAGACCGTCCTCCCAAAGACATGGCGACACTGGAGGACAGGCTTAAAACCCGCTTTGAATCGGGACTTATCGCAGATATCCAGCCGCCCGAATACGAAACACGCGTTGCCATCATTAAACGCAAGGCGGAATCCCTCAGCCTTAATCTTTCAGACGATGTTGTTGCTTACATAGCAACAAAGCTAAAAAATAATGTACGTGAGCTTGAGGGCGCGGTTAAAAAAATAAAGGCATATTCGTTGATTTTCAGCGACCAGCCCCCATCAATAGGTATCATTCAAAATGTCATTCAGTCAGTTATAAAGGAAAACGTAAATACAACCATAACTCCCGAAATGATTGTAGACCATGTTTCGCGCTACTACAATATTTCAAAGGACGATATTTACAGCGCAAAGCGCAAAGCGGAAATACTGATTGCAAGACAGGTTGCCATGTACATAACACGCGAAATGACCGATACATCTCTATCCATAATTGGGGACGAGTTCGGAGGAAAAAATCATTCCACAGTTCTTCATTCGATAAAGGTAATTGAAGAAAAGCTCGAAACCGACTCGAAATTTAATCAGATAATACATGAGATGATGGAAAACATAAAGAAAGAATTTTAAACAGAGTTATAAACAAATTTTTAATCGTTTTCCACCGTTTCAAAAACCGAAAAAAACGAAAATTCGACTGTGTTTATAATATTTTACTTTTAAACAGCGCTTTATAAAAAATTTGAACAGCGTTTTTTCAAGCAGCAAAAGAAGTATTTAAGGTTTTAAACAAATTAACGGCTACTACTGCTTATACTTCTTTAAAGTTAAGAAAAGAAAGGAAATGAAAATGAACTTCGTCTGTCAGAGAGACAAGCTCAGTGAGGCGGTAAACGTCGTTTCAAAAGCGGCGTCCGTAAAATCCACCATAACAGCACTTGAAGGTATTAAAGCAGAGGTAAAAGACGGCAAGATAAAGATATCCGCCTATGACTTCAATGTGGCTATCAGCGCCGTGTTTGACGCAAATACAGTAGAAAACGGCACAATTATTTTCCCTGCAAAGCTTTTCAGCGATATTGTCAGAAAGCTTCCGGGAGGAGAGGATGTTTACATAGAGGCGGACGACAGCTATCAGATAAAGATATCCTGCGGGGGAACAGTCTTTAACATTATGGGTGTTTCGCCGCAGGATTTTCCGGAGATTCCGTCTGTTCTTGACGAAAATCGTGTGGAGCTTACAGTATCCGCTTTTAAAAGGCTTATAAAGCACACGGTATATGCCGCGTCACAGACTGATTTAAAACCTATTCTGACAGGTATTCTGTTTGAAATAAACGACAGCGAGAGCTTTATAAGCGCTGTCGGACTTGATCAGTACAGGCTGTCGCTTAAAAGGGAAAGCTTTGAATATAAAAGCGGTGATATAAATAAATTTATAGTTCCTGCAAAAACGCTCAAGGAGCTTTTGAATATTCTTCCCGAAGAGAGTGAGAACAATATCCGTATCTGTGTGTCGGAAAAGAATGTGATGTTCTGTTACGATAACTTTGTGATGATATCCCGTACGCTGGAGGGTGAATTTTTGGATTACAGAAAGGTAATCCCCGCCGATTTCAAATTCAAGGTACGGGTTAAAACACGCGAATTACGCTCTATGATAGACAGGGCGGCTCTTATTACCAGCAATGCAATAAAAAGCCCTATAAGGTGCGATTTTGACTTTGACACGGTGAAAATTTCCACGGCGTCTAACATAGGAAAGTTTACAGAGGTTATAAACGTACCTAATTTTGCCGAAAAGCTGACTGTCGGGTTTAACAATAAATTTATGCTGGAGGCACTTTCGGCGTGTGACGCAGACGAAATTCTCATACGTTTGTGTACTGAGCTTACGCCTATTATCTTAGAGCCGGTTGAAGGTGAAGATTTTCTGTCAATGGTGCTTCCCATGCGCTTAAATCTTGACCTCAAATGAAAATTTCAACTCTGACTCTTAAAAATTTCAGAAATGTGCAGTTTGAAAAGATATACTTTAATGATGGAGTAAATATTCTGTCGGGAAAAAATGCGCAGGGAAAAACAAACATTTTGGAAAGTATTGCTTTTTGCTCCTATCTCAAGTCTTTTCGCGGCTGTCGTGAGGAACAGCTGATAAGATACGGCAGCGACAGCGCCTGTATTTCTTTGGAATATGAAAGCGGCAAATCGGTATGTAAAATAGATATAGAGATTTTTAAGGGCGGTTTAAAAAATCTTAAAAAGAACGGTCTCTTGGTTTCAAAAAACCGGGAGCTGATAGGTGAATTTTTATCAATTGTCTTTACGCCGGATTATCTCAACATCATAAAAGAAGGACCAAACAAGCGCCGTTCCTTTTTGGATATGGCGCTGTGTTCGCTTGACATAAAATATACGGATACTCTGCTGAGGTATCAGAAGCTTTTAATGCAGCGAAACGCGCTGCTTAAAAAGCCGGAGCTGCTGTCGGGTGGTGAATTGCTGGAGGTTTATGACAGAAGACTTGCCGCGGAGGGTGCGTATATATCCGTTGCCCGTGCGCGGTATCTTGAAAGTCTTGAACCCTTTGCACGGGATATTTTTGCGCGCATGTCCAAAAATGAAGGAAAACTCAAGCTGTTGTATATAAATCAGTTTTCAAGGAATGTCGAGAGCGTGGAACAAATGGAAAACGCGATTTTTTCACGCCTTGAGGCAAAACGCAGCACGGATATTTCGCTTCAGCTGACACAGAGCGGTGTGCAAAAAGACGATTTTTTGGTTTTGAACGGCGGCAAGAGCTTAAAACATTTCGGGTCTCAGGGACAGATACGCTCATCTGTGCTGTCGCTTATACTTGCACAGAGTGAGGTTATATATAAAAAGCGCGGGGAATATCCCGTTATAATTCTTGACGATATTCTTTCCGAGCTTGACAGAACGCGCCGCTCGTTTATTCTTGACGGAATTCATAACGCGCAGTGTATACTCTCGACGTGCGAGACACAAAAGGTAAAAAACCGCGGTAATATTCTGAAAGTGAAAGACGGCAGGATAATTTAATGTATTTACATCTTGGAAACGACGTTGTAATCAGAAAATCGGGCGTTATAGGCATTTATGATATAGATAAAACTACGGTATCCGTAAGAACGCGCGAGTTTTTAACGAATTTTGAAAAAACGGGTCGTCTGACCTATGTCACAAACGAACTGCCCAAGTCTTTTATTGTATATGACGACGGGCACGGTCTGCATGTTTTTATCTCTCAGATTTCAACAACCACATTGCTTAAACGAAGCGACTTTTTGAACAAAAGTTCGGAAAGTTCGGATTTTTGATATATATTGTTATCAGGGGTAATTGATATGAATAGACACAAAGGAGAAAAAAATGTCTGAAACAAAGGTACAAGCAAAGTACGACGAAAACCAAATACAGGTTTTGGAGGGACTGGAGGCGGTCCGCAAGCGTCCGGGCATGTATATCGGCGCAACGTCGGCAAGAGGTCTTCATCATCTGGTGTATGAGATACTGGATAATTCGATTGATGAATCGCTTGCCGGCTACTGCTCACACATTTCAATAAAAATTCTGCCCGGAAATGTTATCGAAATCGAAGATAACGGCAGAGGAATCCCGGTCGGTATCAATAAAAAGCACGGTGTGCCGGCGGTGACGCTTGTTTTCACGGTTTTGCACGCCGGCGGCAAATTCGGCGGCGGCGGGTATAAGGTGTCGGGCGGTCTGCACGGCGTCGGCGCGTCTGTTGTAAACGCTTTGTCGCAGTGGCTTGAGGTGGAGGTTTCAGACGGAGCTCACATTTACCGCGAAAGATATGAGCGCGGTAAAATCGTTGATGAGCTGAAAGTCATCGGCGATACCGAAAAGACGGGAACAAGAGTCCGTTTTTTAGCTGACGACGAAATTTTTGAAACGCTGGAATATGATTATGACGTGCTTTTGAAGCGCGTTCGCGAACAGGCGTTTTTGAATGCGGGTCTGTCCATCGAAATTGCAGACATGCGTGAAAACCCTGCCAAAAGTAAAAAAATGTGCTATGAGGGCGGCATACGCGAGTTTGTAAAGTATATCAATAAAAATAAAGAAGCCACGCATGAGGATGTAATATATATGAGCGGCGAGAAAAACGGCGCAATGGCGGAAATCGCCTTTCAGTACACAACGCGCTATGACGAGACGCTTTTGTCCTTTGCAAACAATATCCACACGCTGGATGGCGGAACGCATGAGACGGGCTTTAAGGCGGCGCTTACCAAAAACATCAACGCATACGCACGCAAAAAGGGAATTTTAAAGGAAAAGGACGACAACCTCTCCAGCGAGGACGTGCGCGAGGGCATGACGGCTATCGTGTCCGTCAAGGTGGAGGAGGCGCAGTTTGAGGGTCAGACCAAAACAAAGCTCGGAAATTCCGAGGTTACGGGTCTTGTAAACTCCCTGATGAATGAAAAATTAGCGGAATATTTTGAGGAAAACCCGAAAACAGCCAAAATCATTATAGACAAGGCGTTCAACGCCAGCCGCGCGCGTGAGGCGGCCCGCCGTGCACGTGAAACTGCGCGTAAAAGCGCACTTTCCGGCACGTCTGCACTGCCGGGCAAGCTCGCCGACTGCCAGCTTAAGGATAATAAATTTACCGAAATATATATCGTCGAGGGCGATTCGGCGGGAGGCTCGGCAAAAGAAGGCCGCGACCGCCGCTTCCAAGCGATTCTGCCGCTTTGGGGCAAAATGCTCAATGTTGAAAAGTCACGCATTGACAAGGTTTACGGTAACGATAAGCTTCAGCCCGTCATAACAGCGCTCGGAACCAACATCGGCGCGGATTTCAACCTTGAAAAGCTGCGCTACGGCAAAGTTATCATTATGGCGGACGCCGACGTTGACGGCTCGCACATCAGAACGCTGCTGCTGACATTCTTTTTCAGATTTATGCGCCCGCTGATTGAGGAAGGGCATGTATATCTGGCGCAGCCTCCGCTTTTCAAAATCATGAAAAAGAATAAGGCGGCGTATGCGTACAGTGACGCACAACGCGATAAAATACTTGAGGAGATGGGCGAGGGCTGCCTTGTCCAGCGCTATAAAGGTCTGGGTGAGATGAACCCCGAACAGCTTTGGGAGACGACAATGGACCCAACAAAGCGCACCATTATTAAGGTAACAATGGAGGATGCCGTGCTTGCTGACGAGATTTTCACGCTCTGCATGGGCGAAAAGGTTGAGCCGCGGCGCGAGTTTATAGAGCAGAACGCGCATTTTGTCAGAAATCTTGACGTTTAATTACCGTCGGTTTAGGAGATAAAAATGGAAGAAGTTAAACACAGCAGTGAAATAAGCTTTGAGGGTCAGAACGTCATAGAAATTGACGTTGAAAAAGAGGTGCGCAACGCGTTTTTGGACTACGCGATGAGCGTTATTGTCAGCCGCGCGCTGCCGGACGTGCGTGACGGACTGAAGCCTGTTCACCGCCGCATACTCTATACTATGTTTGAGGCGGGGTTGACCCCCGACAAGCCTTACAGAAAATCGGTTACAACGGTCGGCGACGTGCTGGGACATTACCACCCGCACGGCGACGCGTCCGTCTATGACGCAATGGTGCGTTTGGCGCAGACGTTTTCTCTTCGCTATCCGCTTGTAGACGGTCAGGGCAACTTCGGTTCGATTGACGGCGACCCGCCCGCGGCTTACCGTTACACCGAGGCGCGGATGAAAAAAATCGCGCTCGAAATGCTGACCGATATTCGTAAAGACACGGTTGATTTTGTGCCCAACTTTGACGATAAGGGTCAGGAGCCGTCGGTTCTGCCCGCGCGTTTTCCCAACCTGCTTGTAAACGGCTCGTCGGGAATCGCCGTCGGCATGGCGACTGAAATTCCGCCGCATAACTTAAACGAGGTTATTGACGGCACGATTGCGCTGATGGAAAACCCTGAGCTTGAAATCGACGGGCTTATGGAATACATCAAAGGCCCTGATTTTCCGACCGGCGGCATAATCATGGGCAAAACGGGCATCCGCAACGCCTACCGTACCGGTCGCGGCAAGATTTATGTCCGCGCCAAGGCGGAAATTGAGGAGTATAAGGACGGTCGCTTCCGCATTGCGGTGACCGAAATCCCTTACGGCGTCCGTAAAAGCGCGCTTATCGAAAAGATAGCGGAGGAGGTCAAGGGCGAGCGGATTTTCGGCATTTCCGATATACGCGACGAGAGCGACAAGGACGGTCTGCGCTTTGTTATCGAGCTGAAACGCGAGGCAAATCCGCAGGTTGTCTTAAACCAGCTTTACAAGTACACCGACATGCAGGTTACCTGCTCGGCGATAATGATTGCGCTTGTCAATAACGTGCCCAAGGTGTTAAACCTCAAGGAAATCCTGTCTGAATACATAAAGCACCAGAAAAACGTAATCATCCGCCGCACGCAGTTTGATATTGCAAAGGCGCGTGCCCGCGCCCATATATTGGAAGGTCTTATAAAGGCGATTGACTATATCGACGAGGTTATCGAGATAATCAAAAAGAGCAAGTCGATTTCGGACGCAAAGACAGCGCTCATGGAGCGCTTTGAGCTGGACGACGTTCAGGCACAGGCGATTGTGGATATGCGTTTGGGACAGCTTTCGGGACTGGAGCGCGATAAGATTGAAAGCGAATACGCGGAGCTGGAGCAGAAAATTGCGGAGCTTGAGGATATTTTGGCGCATGACAGCCGCGTTGTTGAGATAATAAAAACCGACCTTTTGGAGATTAAACGTAAGTACGGCGACGCACGCCGCACCGAAATCGGCGTCGGCGAGGTGGGAATTGAGGACGAGGACTTAATTCCTGTTGAGGACTGCGTGTTCACACTGACCAATGCGGGCTATGTCAAGAGAATTGCCGTTTCGGAATACCGTTCGCAGCACCGCGGCGGAGTTGGCGTACGCGGTATGACGACCAAGCAGGAGGACGTTGTGCGCGAGATGTTTGTCGGCTCGACGCATGACACTATTATATTTTTCACCAACTTGGGTCGCGCCTATAAAAGCCGCGGCTTTGAGATTGCGGCGGGTTCCCGGTTTTCAAAGGGAACGAATGTTATAAATCTGCTGCCGCTCATGTCGGGCGAAAAGGTAACTTCCATGATACGCGTGCGTGAGTTTAACGACGGCGAGTATATGCTCATGTCAACGCGTAATGGCACGGTCAAGAAAACACCGATAATGGATTATGCGAACATTCGCAAGAGCGGCGTTATTGCGATTATTACGGACGAGGGCGACGAGCTTGAGTCGGTTGTGCGCACAACGGGCGATGATAATATAATTTTGGCGACCAACCGCGGCAAGGCGATAAAGTTTAATGAAAACGACGTGCGCAGCATGGGCAGGGTGACCCGCGGCGTGCGCGGAATCCGGCTTGACGAGGACGATTATCTTATCGGTATGGCGGTTGAGCGTGAAAACGCGACGCTATTGTCCGTAACCGAAAAGGGTTACGGAAAGCGCTCGCAGCTTAGCGATTACAGAATGCAGACGCGCGGCGGAAAGGGTATAATGAATTATAATATTACCGAGCGTACGGGCAATATCGCGGCGATAAGCGTTGTTGACGATAACAACGACATATTGCTGCTGACATCAGGCGCGGCGGTTTTGAGAACTGCTGTCAGTGAAATCCCGGTTCTTTCGCGGACGACTCAGGGCGTGCGGATTGTGCGGCTTGAGGAGGGCGTGCGGATTATTGATATTTCGCGCACCGAGAAAGAGGAGAGCGCGGAGGCTGAAAAGCCGGAGGAAAGCTCCGGAACGGCAGCCGAATAATATATATTTAGTATGTGAGTTTTTATTTTTAAAAACTTTGCATAAAAATTAAGAAACACCAGCGGGCGGGGAGAAATCCCCGCCCGCTGGTGTTATTTTTAATAATAGCTTTGATATTCGTCCGTTTCGCCTAAGAAGTATGCAATGCTTACATCAAATAATCGGCAGAATTTTACAATTTTAGAGAGCTTAAGTTCTGACTGTAAATTCTCGATTTTTTGATATTGGCGCACGGAAATATCAATCGCTTCTGCGACTTGGCTTTGCGTCATATGATTTTGAATTCTAATTTCTTTTAGACGTATAGTATTTTTCAAAACAAATTATCCTTTTAGTAGAGTTTTTTGTATTCATCGGATAAGCCTAACAGGAAATTACTGGAAACATTAATGTGTTTGCAGATTATTATTAATTCATTTGCATGTATTTTTAAAATCTTATTTTCATAGAGGAAATATTTTACAGTTGTAATACCAATAATTCTAGCTACGTCTCTTTTTGTTAAACCGTTTTTTATCCTTATTTCTTTTAAACGAAGTTTCATAGTCTTGCCTTTTATCTTTTTTGTAGACTAAAAAGTCTAAAATCCACACAAAATAGACCATATAGACTATATTATAGGTGGTGAGATAAAATGATGAATAGATTAAGAAATTTGCGCGAAGATAACAACTTAACACAGGAGCAATGCGCAAAGATAGCTTTTATTTCAAAAAAATCGTATGAGAGATACGAAAATTGCCTGAATGTAATACCAAGCGATGTCTTGATAGCGTTTTGTAAATACTATAATGTATCAGCTGATTACATTTTAGGCTTAATTAACGAATTTAGAAAATTATATTAAAGCCGTCTTATACTATATGGTCTATTTTTGTCTTATTATAGACCAAATTGTCTATAATGTCAATAGGTAATATTTATATAGAGGAAGAGTATGAATAGATTACGAGACTTGCGGGAAGATAACGATTTGACACAAAAGGAATGTGCCGAAATTGCGTGTATTTCAAAAAAATCATATGAGCGCTACGAAAACGGACTTCGTGTACTACCAAGCGATATTTTGATAATTTTTTGTAAGTATTATAATGTATCTGCGGATTATGTTTTAGGACTTATACCAAATTTTCGCAAATTAATTTAAAAGACACACGGTTTTTAGCTGTGTGTCTTTTAATTACACTATATTTGACAACAAGTGTTTAAAATAGTATAATAATGCACAGACCGCAAAAATACGTTACAATAAGTATATTATACATTAAATATTACAATAAGTAAACAAAAAGGACTTAAAACATGCCCCGAAACAATTATAACAACGAAAGTATAACCTCTTTAAAAGGCGCTGACCGCGTGCGCCGCCGCCCCGCCGTCATCTTCGGTTCGGACGGACTGGAGGGCTGCAAGCACTCCGCATTTGAAATTCTTTCAAACTCCATCGATGAGGCGAGGGAGGGCTACGGAAACAAAATCATCCTTACCGCCTTTGCCGACCACTCCATCGAAGTTGAGGACTTTGGGCGCGGCTGCCCGGTCGGCTACAACAGCAAAGAGGGTCGGTTCAGCTGGGAGCTTGTCTACTGCGAGCTGTATGCCGGCGGAAAATACAACAACATCTCAGGCGAAAACTACGAGTATTCACTCGGTCTTAACGGTTTGGGCGCGTGCGCCACGCAGTATTCGTCCGAGTACATGGACGTCACCGTCTACCGAGACGGAAAAAAATACACCCTGCGCTTTGAAAAAGGCGAAAACGTCGGCGGTCTGCACGAGGAGGAAGCATCGGGCAGGCGCACCGGCACTATCACACGCTGGAAACCCGACCTTGAGGTGTTCACCGACATTGCAATCGAACGCGAATATTTTGAAGACATTCTCAAAAAACAGGCGATTGTCAACGCCGGCGTGACCTTCATTTTCCGCTGCGAGACGGAAAACGGGTTTGAAACAAAAGAATTTCTCTACAAAAACGGCATTTCCGACTATATTGCCGAGACGGCGGGCGACAGCGCAATGACTCCTGTCATTTTTTGGGAGGACGAGCGCCGCGGGCGCGACCGCGCTGACAAACCGGAATACAAAGTCAAGCTGTCCTGTGCGTTCACCTTTTCCAACACCGCCAACCTTATCGAATACTACCACAACTCCAGCTTTTTGGAGCACGGCGGCGCGCCGGATAAGGCTCTGCGAAGCGCGTTTGTGGCGGAGCTTGATGCATATCTCAAACAAGAGGGAAAATATAACAAAAGTGAGGCTAAGATAACCTTTCAGGATATCGCCGACTGCCTTGTTTACGTCTCAAACTGTTTTTCGACTCAGACAAGCTATGAAAATCAGACAAAAAAAGGAATAACTAACAAATTTATCCAAGAGTGTACAACCGATTTTCTGCGCCGCAACCTTAAAATTTATCTCATCGAAAACAAGCTCGATGCGCAGAAAATTGCAAATCAGGTGCTCATCAACAAGCGTGCGCGCGAAAAGAGCGAGCGAGAGCGCGTGAACATCAAAAAAACGCTGTCCGGCTCTCTGGACATAACCAACCGCATACAGAAATTTGTTGACTGCGAGACAAAGGACGTTTCAAAGCGCGAGCTGTACATCGTTGAGGGCGACTCGGCGCTCGGCTCCTGTAAGCAGGGTAGAGACTCATTTTTTCAGGCTATAATGCCGGTGCGCGGAAAAATTCTCAACTGCCTTAAAGCAGAATACGACAAGATTTTTAAAAACGACATTATCGTTGACCTTTTAAAAATCCTCGGCTGCGGCGTGGAAATTAAAAACAAAAATACCAAAGATTTACAAAATTTTAATATAGACAATCTGCGCTGGAACAAGGTAATAATCTGCACCGATGCGGACGTGGACGGATTTCAGATACGCACGCTCATTCTGACCATGCTGTACCGCTTAACGCCCAGTCTTATCGAGCAGGGGTTTGTGTACATCGCCGAATCGCCGCTGTTTGAAATCACGGTGCAGGGGCTGGACGCGCCGCTGTTTGCATGGTCGGACAAGGACAAGGACGACATTGTAAATGCGCATCAGGGCAAAAAGTGCACCGTCATGCGTTCAAAGGGTCTGGGCGAGAATGAACCGGACATGATGTGGCTTACGACCATGAGTCCCGAAACGCGCAGGCTAATCAAAGTAACTCCCGATGATGCGCAGGCGACCGCGCAGATGTTTGACATTTTGCTGGGTGACAATCTTCAGGGCAGAAAGGACTTTATAGCCGATAACGGCTACAAATACCTCGATGATGTTGACCTGTCATAGCATGTATTTAATCAAAATTTACAAATCCGACTTGGAGTAAAAATATGTCAAAAAAGAAAAAATCTGTACAGAAAGAATATGTTTACTGCGAACCGATACCGCGCTCAATTACGCAGACGCTGGAGACCAACTATATGCCGTATGCGATGAGTGTTATCATGTCGCGCGCGATACCGGAGATAGACGGCTTGAAGCCGGCACACCGCAAGCTGCTGTATACCATGTACGGCATGGGGCTTTTGCGCGGGCGGCAGAAGAGCGCCAACATTGTAGGCGCGACGATGAAGCTTAACCCGCACGGTGACGGCGCGATTTACGAGACGATGGTGAGGCTTACGCGCGGGTATGAGGCGATGCCGCATCCGTTTATCAACTCAAAGGGGAATTTCGGCAAGTATTATTCGCGGGACATGGCGTATGCCGCTTCGCGTTATACTGAGGCGGGGCTTGCTCCGATATGCCGCGAGCTGTTTGACGACATAGACAAGCAGACTGTGGATTTTGTGCCAAACTACGATAACTCCACGACCGAGCCGTCGCTGCTGCCGGTCACGTTTCCGACTATACTTACAACGCCCAATCAGGGAATCGCAGTCGGCATGGCGTCGAACATCTGCTCGTTTAATCTCGGCGAGGTGTGCGACACGGTCATTGAGTACCTCAAAAATCCCGACCACAGCTTTGCGCTTACCATGCCTGCGCCCGATTTTTCCACGGGCGGGCGAATTTTGATGAATAAGTCGGATATTGAGCAGATTTATGAGACCGGGCGGGGGAGTGTGCGCATCCGCGCAAAGTATGGTATTGACGAAAAGTCGGGAAGCATTATCGTGACCGAAATTCCGTACACCACGACCATTGAGGCGATAATCGACAAGATTGTTGATTTGGTAAAGGCAGGCAAGCTCAAAGAGATTGCCGATGTCAAGGACATGAGCGACCTGTCGGGGCTTAAAATCCGAATCGAGCTGAAGCGCGGTACAGACGCCGACAAGACAATGGCGCGGCTGTACAAAATGACGCCGCTGGAGGACAGCTTTGGCTGCAATTTCAATATTTTAGTGGGCGGTGTGCCGCGAGTGATGTCTGTTCGGGAGATAATCGACGAGTGGCTGGCATTTCGCACTGAATGCATAAAGCGGCGCACATATTTTTCCCTGGGAAAGGCGCGGGAAAAGCTGCATCTGTTGCAGGGGTTGCAGACGATTTTGCTGGACATTGATAAAGCGGTCAAAATCGTGCGAGAGACCGAGCATGACGACGAGGTTGTGCCCAACCTTATGATTGGCTTTGGAATTGACGAGGTGCAGGCGGAGTATATCGCCAATATACGGCTGCGGCACCTAAACCGAGAGTATATCCTGAAGCGTGTGGAGGAAATCGAGGAGCTGAATACGGAGATTTCGCAGCTGGAGGGTGTGCTTGCGGACAGGAAAAAGCAGCATAAAATAATAATTGAAGATTTAAAGCGCATTAAAAAGCAGTATCCGAGCGAGCGCAAAAGCGAGCTTGTTTATGATGTGGAGGACATTGCAGAGGACATCGAGGAGCATGTGGAGGATTACGCAGTCACACTGTTTTTATCCGAGCAGGGATATTTTAAAAAGATAACTCCTCAGTCGCTGAGGATGAACAGCACTCAGAGCTTCAAGGACGGGGACAGGCTTTGCCAAAGCTTTGAGAGCAGCAATGCACAGGAGCTGATATTTTTCACAAACATGCACTGCGCCTACAAAACGCGGGTAAATGAGTTTGACGACACAAAGGCGAGCGCCCTTGGCGAGTATGTGCCCGCGAAGCTGTCCATGGAACAGGACGAGGCGGTTGTGGCGATGGCGGCGACATCCGATTACAGCGGGTATATGGTGTTTTTCTTTGAAAACGGCAGGGCGGCTAAGGTGCCGGTATCGGCGTACCGTACACAGACCAACCGGAAAAGACTTGTTGGCGCTTACTGCGATAAATTTCCGCTCGTGCGGGCTGTATTTATAAAAGAGGACTGCGAGTTTTTGCTTACTGCTTCTAACAACAAAGCTCTTATTGTAAATACCGCGCTTATTCCTGTTAAAACCACCAAATCGACGCAAGGTGTGATTGTATTTACTCAAAAGGGTAAGAACACGCTGACGGACGTTAAATCGGCAGAGGAATCGGGCATTAAAAATACCGATTATTACAGGACAAAGGCAATTCCCGCTGTCGGACATTTCTTGAGGGATAGTGACATGGAACAGCCTTTACAGCAAAATCTTTTTGATTAACATGGCTTGATTTGACGGTGCAAAGCTATAAAGCTTTGCACCGTTGTAATTTTGTTTCACGTGAAACATAATAACATTTAAGCAATTCTATGTTTCACGTGAAACATTATTAAATATAATAAAAGACTTTATTTTTACTTAATTTTATGTTACAATAATTAGCGCCGAAGAAATAGTTATAGTTTCAGGCAAAACAAAAGGTATACAGGGAAATGTAAATGGGAAAGATAATTTCAGTAGTAAATCAGAAGGGCGGCGTCGGTAAAACGACAACAACCGTTAATCTTGTCTGCGCACTTGCAGAGGCAGGGAAAAAGGTTCTGCTTGTGGATATGGACAGCCAGTCCAACGCTTCTTCAAGCTACGGAATATCGCCAAAGGGAATTAAGACAAGCGTTTACGACGTGCTGATAAGCGGCGCAGAGCCGAAATCCGCCATTGTTAAAACGCCGTACTTTGACGTGGACGTGCTTCCGTCGCATATAGACCTTGCCGGCGCTGAGATAGAAATGGTTGTCATGGACAACCGGGAGTATCTGCTTAAAGCAGCGCTGAACAAGGTGCGCCATCTCTATGATTTTATCTTTATTGATTGTCCGCCATCACTTGGGCTTCTCACGCTAAATGCGCTGGCGGCGTCGAATACGATACTTATTCCCATTCAACCTGAATACTTTGCCCTGGAGGGCGTATCAAAGCTGATAAATACCGTGCGGCAGGTGAAAAAGGCGATAAATCCGTCGCTTGATATGGAGGGCGTTTTGCTCACCATGTACGACGGCAGGCTTAATCTGACGCTTCAGGTGGCGGGGGAGGTCAAAAAGTTTTTCGGAACAAGCGTTTATAAAAACGTGATTCCCCGAAACGTGCGGCTGTGCGAGGCTCCCAGCCACGGTATGCCGGTGTTTGCTTACGACCGTTATTCCAAGGGCGCGCTTACATACAGAGAGCTTGCGAAGGAATTTTTAAGTAACCAGAGAGGAGAGAATAACGCATGAAAAAGGGTTTAGGCAAAGGCCTTGACGCGCTGTTTGAGGAAAACACCTTTGATATAGCGGACAAGCCTGTTACCGAGGCTGATATAAACGATATCGAGCCGGATAAAAACCAGCCCCGCCGCGAGTTTGACGCGCAGGCGCTGGACGAGCTGGCAGAATCAATAAAGCAGCACGGCGTTATCTCGCCGATTGTTGTAACACGTCTGCAAAACGGCAGATACCGCATCATTGCTGGAGAGAGGCGCTGGCGCGCTTCAAAGCTGGCGGGGCTTTCGAAGATGCCTGTCATTGTGCGCGAATACAATGAGCAGGAGCTGTCGGAAATATCGCTTGTTGAAAATTTGCAGCGTGAAAACCTGAATCCCCTTGAGGAGGCGTGCGGTTACCGGCGGCTGATGGACAGCTTCAACCTCACGCAGGAGCAGGTGGCGGTTAAAGTATCGAAATCGAGAAGCGCCGTTGCCAATGCGCTGCGTTTGCTGTCACTTCCCGAGCAGGTGCTTGATTTTGTAAGGACAGGCGAGTTGTCTGCGGGGCATGCCCGCACATTGCTTGCACTTGAAAATGCGGACGATATCCTTCTTGCAGCCAATAAAATTATTACTGACGAGCTTTCGGTTCGCAAAACCGAAGAGCTTATTAAAAAGCTGAGAGAGGGTCAAAAGCCTGCAAAATCTACCGACCCCGAGGTTGAACTTGCGATCAGAAAATTAGAAGAACGCGCAATGAGCGGCACGGGGAATAAGGTTAAGATAAAACATTCGCCCAAAAATACGGGTAAAATAGAAATTTTTTATAATTCGACGGCAGAGCTGGAAAAGCTCATTGAAATGCTGTCATAGCGGAGGACAGGTAATTTGTTTAAAAGAAAGAAAAAGCAGACGGAAAGTAATAACCCTAATCCCGAGCTTCAAAACAGCTTAAATAGTGAAAATGTCGGTTCGGTGACCGAGACTGCCGCAAGATCGGATGATAAGGACGGTGCAGGCGCCGTAAGCGAGATGCAGTTTGAAAAAAACATTAAAACGCTTTGGATATATACTACGCTTTTCTGCCTGTTTGCACTGGTGCTTATTGTTGTTTCATCTATAATACAGGGCAAGATAAACAGCAAGGCGGAGTATTATCAGGACAGGTATGAAAGCGCTCAGACGTCCAGTCAGTCAACCATTAAAAATATACAGGACGAAAATGAGGCGCTTAAACGTGACCTTGAAACATATAAGAAAAAGGCGGAAAGGCTCGAGCTGCTGTCGGGAACGGATACCGAGCTTTTGAATGAGGCAGCGGAGCTTATTGAAAATGCCGATTATTTGCTTGCCGCACAGAAGTTAGAGTCAGACGGCGAGGATAAGGCGGCGCTTGCGGAGCTTAACAAGGTCAATTCAAACAAGCTGACAAGCGCTATGCGTCAGGTGTATGATGAGCTGCGCGAAAGGCTTGACTGAATGAAAAAGGTTAAAATATATTCTGACGGCGCCTGCTCCGGAAATCCCGGTCCGGGTGGCTTTGGAACGATAATAGTTTATAACGGCGTTGAAAAATGTATCAGCGGCGGATTTGAAGAAACAACCAATAACCGCATGGAGCTTTTGGGCGCAATATGCGGACTGGAGGCTTTGTGTGAGCCGTGTGAGGCGGAAATAGTCAGCGATTCAAAATACCTGTGCGACGCAATAAATCTCGGTTGGCTGGAAAGCTGGAAGGCACGCGGCTGGAAAAAGGCGGACAGGAAACCCGTGTTGAACCCTGAGCTGTGGCAGCGGCTTGACAGCCAGCTTTCAAAGCACAAAGTTACCTTTACATGGGTAAAGGGACATAACGGTCATGAATACAATGAACGCTGCGATAAAATGGCAGTGAACGAATATCAAAAGTTTCTGAAAGGAAGTATATAAATTGGAAAAAAGGTTTGTATATGCTGACAACGCAGCAACAACCCGTGTAAGACCGGAGGTTTTTGCCAAAATGATTCCTTATTTTACGGAACATTACGGCAATCCGTCCAGCATTTACTCTATCGGGCGCGACAGCGCCGTTGCAATAATGCATGCACGCGAAAAAATAGCTCAGTGTTTAAACTGTGAGCCAAATGAGATAATTTTTACCTCCGGCGGCAGCGAGAGCGACAATATGGCAATAGCCGGAATAGCGAAAAAACGCGGCAGGGGTCATATAATAACATCCAAAATAGAGCATCATGCGGTGCTTCATACTGTGCAGGCTCTTGAAAAAGAGGGATTTGAAGCAACCTATCTCGACGTTGACAGTGATGGTATTATATCTTTGGATGAGCTTCGGGCGGCGATACGCGAGGATACTATTCTTATTACGATAATGTATGCAAACAACGAAATAGGGTCTGTTCAGCCGATAAAGGAAATAGGCGCGATTGCCAGAGAGCATAAAATTCCGTTTCATACCGATGCAGTACAGGCGGCAGGTCATTTGAAAATAGACGTAAGGTCGGAAAACATCGATATGCTTTCGCTGTCGGCGCATAAATTCGGCGGACCTAAAGGCACGGGTGTTTTGTATGTAAAGCGCGGCGTTAATCCGAAAAATCTCATTCTCGGCGGAGGACAGGAGCGGGGAAAACGCGCAGGTACGGAAAATATTGCCGGCATTATAGGCACTGCCGAGGCGTTGTCCTTGGCTCTGTCCCGTATTGATGAGGTTACCCCGCGTGTTACGGCAATGCGCGACCGTTTAATAGACGGTATTTTGGAAAATATTCCTTATACGCGCCTTAACGGCGGCAGGGAGCACCGTTTGCCCGGGAATGTTAATATAAGCGTTGAGTATATAGAGGGGGAGAGCCTGATTCTTCTGCTTGACTTGAACGGCGTCTGTGCTTCCAGCGGCTCGGCATGTACTACGGGTTCGCTTGATCCGTCGCATGTGCTGCTGGCGCTGGGGCTTACACACGAGGTTGCGCACGGTTCGCTGCGCCTTACCATAAACGATGAGACAACAGATGAGGATATTGATTATATTTTGGAGGTTTTGCCGCAGGTTGTGGACAGACTTCGGGCAATGTCGCCTGTTTGGGAAAACAGACCGGACAATAAAAAATAAATAAGAAAGGAAAGACTATATGTACAGTGAAAAGGTAATGGACCATTTCTCTAACCCAAGGAATGTCGGAGAAATTGAAAATGCCGACGGCGTCGGCGAGGTGGGCAACGCCAAATGCGGCGATATTATGAGAATGTATCTTAAAATAGATAACGATATTATAACAGATGTAAAATTTAAAACTTTCGGCTGCGGCGCGGCAGTTGCGACAAGCTCCATGGCAACAGAGCTTATCAAGGGAAAATCGGTTAAAGATGCACTGAAGCTTACAAATAAAGCAGTTATTGAGGCGCTGGACGGTCTTCCGCCCGTAAAGGTTCACTGTTCCGTTCTTGCCGAGGAGGCAGTCAAGGCGGCGGTAAAAGATTATTACGACAAAAACGGGATTGAAAACGATATTGAATCTCCCGGCTGTTCCTGTACTTCCTGCTGCGGCGACTGCGGGGTTGAACACAAATGAGGCGCGTTTTTGCTTTGATGTCTGCTCTGCTTATGCTTTTGCTGTTTTCCTGTGCACCGGATAATATTAAAACTCCGCCGTCGGATAATGCCAATGATAATCAGCAGACGTCTGCGTCTGAGCAGGAAAGCTCCATGGAGCAGAATGAGAAAGCAGAACCGGAGCAGCAGACCTCAAATGACATACAGTCTGATGAGGATCTTACCGACGGCGCGCGGTATCTCAAAAATAAAACGAAAAACGATCATATACGTCCGACAGCCGATATAGACGGACAGAATATTGTTGCGTTCAAGACCCCGCAGCTGCGCGGTATTGAGCTTAGCTTTTATACGCCTGAGGACAGCGCCTTTTCCGCCGGAAGCATGGATGAAAAGGAATGGTTCGACTCGCTTGAAAAGGAATACGGTCTGAAGCTCAGCTATACACTTCGGTCTGACAAAACACTGTATTCATCTCAGCTGATTGCCGTAAAGGCCGGTAAAAACCCCGATATAATCAGTACGAAAGTAAACGACTGTGCCGCGATGCTGTCTCTTATGCAGAGTGCAAAGGATATTGTAACGCTAAACGATTCTGCACCGTTGTCGTCGCGTATATTTGAACTGACGGGCGGTAAACTGTTTACGGCAAGGGGAAACAGCCGTGTGCTGTGGTATAACAAAAAGCTTACGGGTGAAAGTGACCCCTTTAAGCTGTATACCGAAAACTTGTGGACAACTGATAAGTTATCGGTTATATATAACGGCATGGACGTTGACGCCAACAGACTTTTGGAGTGTGACAGCTGGCTCTCTTTTGGTTCGGCGGGTAAAACTCAGGGCAGCGGAATCAGCGGCGGCGGATATGTGATTGCGCTGACTGACGAGACGGTAATAGATTCTTTTGAGGCGTTCGGTACACTGTTCAATAAGGACGGAGGCACGGCGGACGGGGATTATTCCTTTAAAGCCGGCAATACGCTTTTTATGTTTGCAGATACGCCGGCAAAAGGTGATTTTGAATTGGGCTGGACGCCGGTTCCGAAATTTACTGATGAGGGCAGATATATCGGTGAATTTTGCGGCACTGCCATGGGACTTTCCGGGACGATTGCAGAGGATAAGAGAGGTGCGGCGGCGGCGTTTATGACGCTTTGGAGTGCAAGGTATTCAGAAAGCCGGGCTGACGGACTTATCCACGATATCGGACTCAGTCCGACAGAGGCGGACAGTTATCTTACGTTTTGTGAACAAAGCGGAGGGCTTTACAACGCTGATATGAAGATAGAGGAGAAATTTCTGTCGGATAAGATGCCTGTAGAGCTTTACGGCTCGCCCGACACTGTATATAATACATTTGGCGAAGTATACGTCAGGGCAGCGGAAATAAACAGCAGATATAAATGAGAATATTATGTATTGGTGACGTGGTTTCCCGTGAGGGCGTGGAAATTCTTGAAAGAAGCCTGCCACGGCTAAGGCGCGAATTTGAAGCTGACGCCGTAATCGTAAACGGTGAAAACTCAGCGCTCGGAAACGGTGTTGAACTTGCCGCATACGAGGCGATAATGGCGGCGGGCGCCGATGTTGTAACGGGCGGAAATCACTCGTTTCAGAAAAAGAGCGCGTTTGAGCTGCATGAGGAACAAAAGCGGATAATTCGACCTGCCAATGCGACGGCGGTTACGGCGGGCAGGGGGGAGCTCACTTTGGACTTTGGCAGGGAGCGGCTGCGGGTTATAAATTTATCGGGGTCGCTTTATATGAGCGAGTGTGAAAATCCGTTCGGGTGTGTTCAGCGCCTGCTTCAGGGCGAAACCGACAACCGTCAGGAAAATTACGGCTGGATTAGTGCTCCTGACGGCGATGTGATTGATACTGACGCCGTTACAGTCGTGGATTTTCATGCTGAGGCAACAAGTGAAAAGCGCGCTCTCGGCTTTTTTCTGGACGGTCGCGTATCGCTTGTGTTCGGTACGCATGTTCAGACAAATGACGCACAGATACTTCCGTGTGGAACGGGTTATATTACCGATATCGGGATGACGGGTGTTAAAAATGCGGTTTTGGGTAAGTCCGTTGAATGCTGCGTGCATAATTTCAGGTATCCCGATGAGCGCAGGAAAATAACAGACGGCAAGGGGAGATGCATACTCAGCGGCATTTTTGCCAATATAGATCCCGTGAGTAAAAAATGTACGGATATACGTCTTGTCAGTGTTGACAAGTGATGTACTTTAGTATATAATTACTGGTACGCGGTAAGCCGTATGTGCCGGTGTGGCGGAACTGGCAGACGCCCGGGACTTAAAATCCCGTGGTAGCAATACCGTACCGGTTCGAGTCCGGTTACCGGCACCAAGTCGGAGCAAGCGATACAAAGATTGCTCCGACTTATTTTATAAGCTGATCGCACTTACGCCGCTCTTATCCTTTCCAAATCACAACCGTTGTGCTGAGTTGTAATTTGGTTTCGGGCGGAAACCTGAAAGTTGTGGCATATATGCTGTTGCGATGTTCCAATCGAGTGTTTGTAACGAATATGGTTATGAACACTCGATTGCATTCTACTATTTATTAATATTATTGCTATGTTGTAACGCATAGTAGACAGATTGTCAACAAGGGAAAATACTACTGTTTTTTTCTTCCTCATATTTTTTTACGGAAATACGTAAAATTCTACGGTAAATAGTAAAAAATTACCTAAATTTCCTATATAGTGGAATATATCCTCTTAACAAATACGACAAAATTCGACATAATATATGTAAGAGGTGCGTGCGATGATTAGATTTGATAAATTATGGGAAATTATGAATCAGAAGGGTGTCAGCACATATACGCTTCGTGAGAAGTACGGCATTGACGGTAAAACCATTAACAGACTGAAAAATAATAAAAATACCGAAACTAAAACATTGAATAAGCTTTGCGTCGCGCTTAATTGCAGGTTAGAGGATATTGTGGAGTATGTAGAACAGGAAGATGAGCAGGATATTTATTAAAAATAAAAGTGTGAAAACTTAAAGTTTTCACACTTTTATTTTGTAAGCTCTGAGAGCTCATCCAGTGTCAGTGAGAAGCAGGGAAGTATATTATCCATAAAGTAGCGAACGCTTTGCAGCTTTGAGTTTTTGAGTGTATTGCGAATAGTCTTTTCGGCGCTTATAAAGTCCCGGTTGCCGATGTTAATCTCCTCAGTGCATTTGATAAGCGCCGACAGCTTGTCAGCAGCTTTAATTATTTCTGCGTCATCACCCTCATCAAAGCTCAGATATCCGCGGTATATTTCCAAAAGCTCGGGCGTCAGACCGCGCAGCAGAGTTTCTCTGGCGCTCGCCTCAGATTGCGCATACGCGCCCGCCATGGTATCGCTTTTGTACTTAACGGGGGTGGGCATGTCACCCGTAATTATTTCGGCGCTGTCATGGAACAACGCACGCGTGGTAATTCTTTCCGTTTCGTATTTACCGCCAAACATGGTATTTTCTATGCTGGCAAGTGCATTTGCGATATATGCCGTTTCAAAGCTGTGCTCCGACAGATTTTCATATCTCGAATTGTGCATAAGTCCCCAGCGATTGATATATTTCATACGTGATATGAATGCGAAAAAAGCGTTGTTCATTTGTTTTCTATCCCTTTTGTGTAGTACGCAACGTAGGAGATGCCGTTAAAGACAAGGTTAATTCCGGACAGGTTCATCAGCTCGTACGCCTGCAGTGCGTCTATCGGCGCGCGGAAAATAATATCGTTGCCGCAGCTTATGACAAGCTCGTTTTCAACGATATTTATAACTCCGTCTTTGCCGATTATCGTTTCGTCGGCGGCTGTAGCGCCCCGGCGGGTCATGTACTGTATTTCCCTGCCGTGGCGGGAAAGTATCAGCTCTGCCGAGGGCGAGCGTGCTTTATTTTTCTTTTTGCCGAATAGCATATTGTTTTTTTCTCCCGAAAATGTTATGATATTCACAGGCGCTTATGCGTTGTCGCGCAGCGCCGTTTCCCTGGCGTAGTAGAACAGATACTGCTGTGCAATCCCGCCGTAGCCGTGGAAGTCGAGCGCTGAACTGTCTTCGGTGTTGTAGTAGTTTTTTAATACGCGCTTTATCCATACGTCTTTGGGAAAGCTGTCTAAAAATCCAAACCCGAATAAAAGCGCACAGTCGGCAACCTTTTGTCCGACGCCTTTTATTTTCATTAGTTCACGTGCCGCGTCGCAGTAGGGCATTTTTGCAACGCCGTCAAGGTCTATCTCGCCTGAGCTTACCTTTTTGGCGCAGTCAAGTATGTATTTGTCTCTGAATCCCGCGCGGATTACCGCAAAGTCGGAGAGCGAATGCCCGGCAAGTGTCTCAGCGTTCGGAAACGAGTGATAAATGCGCCCGTTTAATTCGTGCTTTTCACCGAAGTTTTCGCACAGCAGACCGATTATTTTTTTGATTCGCGGAATGTTGTTTGAGGCGGATATGATAAACGAGGTAAGCGCTTCAAACGGCTCCTGACGCAATATGCGTATACCGGTTGAAAACGGAATAATCGTTTTTAATACAGGGTCGCTTGCAAGGGCGGTGTCGATTTCAAGGTAGTCCCGCTCAAGGTCAAAAAAGCGGATAAACGACGTTTCAAATTCTTTCTTTGTAATACCCGTGATTTCAATGTCGCCGCCGGTGTTTTTCAGTGTCAGCAGTTTGCCGCAGGCGACCCCCTCAAAGGCGTCGCCCACGCTGTCAAAGCGAAAACACTGTCCGCATTCAAACGTCTTTTTCAAATCAAATCCCGCGGCGTTTTTGATTATTATTTTGTTTTCAAAAAATTCAGTATTCATAATATAATAAGTATAGCATAAAAAGGGAAATAATAAAAGATGTCAAACGAAAAAATTTACACAATACGGATTACGGAAGCTATGAACCAAAAATGCGGCTGTCCGCTCTGCACTGTCGAGGATAAGCTGGAGGCGGACGAGCTAAAACGGATTTTGGGTGCGGCGATGATGGAGCCGGATGTACGTATAAAGACCAACGAGCAGGGCTTTTGTGAGAATCATCTTGAGCGTCTGCTTGGGATGTCCAATAAGCTGTCTCTGGCTTTGATGCTGCAAACGCATTTGGCTGAGTTTGCAAAAAAGCTGTACCGCGACAGCATTCCTATGCTGAAAAATACGCCTGACCCGAAAAAGCAGCTTGCAGTATTGGAAGAAAAGCGTAAAAGCTGCTATGTATGTGCGCGAAAACGCGAGTTTATGAGCGCCACTTATTCGGCGTTTGCGTATATGTTTAAGTCGGATCAGGAATTTGACGGGCGTATGCGTGAGCAGCCGTATTATTGTATTAGGCATATGCACTGTCTGCTGAAGGCGGCGGGCAGAGAGCTGTCCAAGGAGGCATATCGCGGATTTTGTAAGTCGCTGAATGACGTAAACGGCGCGTATGCGCAGGAGCTTTTGGGGGATCTGGACTGGTTTTGCAAAAAATTTGATTATCGGTATAAGGATGAGGATTGGAAAAACTCGAAAGATTCCGTCGAGCGGGCAGTAAAGTTTTTAAAATGAGGAGTTGAAAACCATGATAACTTATGAACAGATAAAAAATGATCCGGAGGTACATATCCTGATTAAAAAGGCGGATGACGTTATGACCGCTATCGGCTATACGGAGCATTGCTTCGCACACGTTGATAAGGTGGCGCATACCGCCTATAATATATTATCTACACTGGGATTTGACGAGCGGGAGTGTGAAAAGGCGAAAATAGCGGGATATCTTCATGATATCGGAAACGTAATCAACCGTGACGACCACGCTCAGTCAGGAGGGATTTTAGCCTATTCGATACTGACTCGAATGAACTGTGATGTTGAGGATAAGGCAGATATAATAACTGCTGTGGGGCATCATGACGAGCGCACGGCATTTCCCGTCAGCAATATTTCTGCGGCGCTTATACTTGCAGATAAAACAGACGTGCGCGCAAACCGCGTGCGCAATGTTACGGATGTTTCGAGCTTTGATATTCACGACAGGGTAAACTATTCGGTTAAAAGCTCGCAGATTTTTGTGGATGCGCAGACGCGAGAAATCAGGCTCAGCCTTACAATAGATACAAATCTGTGTCCTGTTATTGATTATTTTGAGATTTATTCCGCACGCATGATACTCTGCCGCAAGGCGGCTCAGAGACTGAATGCGTCATTCAAGCTGATAATAAATGAGCAGCAGCTTATTTAGGTGCGTTATGGAACAGAAAATAACGGTAAAAGAAGCGGGCGTAGAGGATATTCCGGTAATTTTGGAATTTATCCGCGGGCTTGCGGAATATGAGAATCTAAATCATGAAGTGACGGCTGACGAAGAAACGCTGAGGCGGGAGATGTTTGATAAAGGGGGCGCTCGTGCGCTTATTGCCCTTTGCGGTGAAACACCGTGCGGATTTGCGCTGTACTTTTATAGCTTTTCAACATTTTTGGGGAAACGCGGTATATATCTTGAGGATCTGTTTGTCAGTCCTGACTTTCGCGGCAGGGGAGTGGGAGGCAGGCTGCTGTGCGAGCTTGCGCAAATCGCTGTGCGTGAGGGCTGCGGCAGACTGGAATGGTCATGCCTTGACTGGAATACTCCGTCGGTTGAGTTTTATAAGTCCCGCGGTGCAAGACCTATGGACGGCTGGACCGTTTACAGGGTGACGGGAGACAGGCTTACTGCTCTGGCAAAGAGTGACGGCGGCGGAAAATAACCGAAAAACAGGACAGAAAAATATTCTGTTCTGTTTTTATATACAAAAATTGCCCGCGTAAAACGCGGGCATATATATGAACGTACCGAAACGGTACGTGGAAAAGGGGGTTTATTTATTGTCAAACGCGGGGTTAATCGCGTAAAAATTCTTGCTGTCAAGATGGTCCTGTACGTTACGCAGTGCTTCGCCGAAACGCTGGAAATGTACTATTTCGCGCTCACGTAAAAATTTTATCGCGTCGATAACGTCGGGATTATCGACAAGACGCAGAATATTGTCATAGGTAGTACGTGCTTTTTGTTCTGCTGCAAGGTCTTCGGTAAGGTCCGTTATCGGATCACCTTTTGACTGGAAAGTCGTTGCTGAAAACGGCACGCCGCCGGCAGACTGCGGCCACAGTCCCACCGTATGATCGACAAAGTAGGGCGCAAGTCCCGATTCCTCAATCTGATCTATTGTCAGATCCTTTGTAAGCTGGCGGACAATAGCGCAAATCATTTCTACGTGTGCAAGCTCTTCTGTACCGATATCCGTTAAGAGTCCTGCTACGTCGCCGTATGGCATGGCGTAACGTTGTGCCAGATACCGTTGTGACGCACCAAGCTCGCCGTCCGGTCCGCCAAACTGAGTTATTATAATTTTAGCCGCCATTCCGTCCGGCTTTTTTATCCTTACAGGGTATTGAAGCCGTTTTTCATAATTCCACATTGCATTCGCCCTCCCACGGCATACATCCCTCTGTCCACGTCCAATTATCGCGGCTCTTGACCTGAGTTGCCTCAAGCGGACCGAAGTTTGTAATAAAGATATTTACTGCGTCGTTATATTCCTTGACTGCTTTGTGATAGTAGTCAAGCGCCTCGCGGCTGTTGGGGTGCGTATCCAGAAACAGTGTCGCTTCATTTACCGCAAAACCGAATGTCTGAACGCGCATAAGTGCTTTTTCTCTCTCTGTCATTTTTTCCCCGCTCCTTTGAATGGCAGGTCAAGGTCACTGAAAATTGTGCCGCGCATGACCGCCTTGCTGTTTTCGTATATATTCTGCCACTTCTGTCTTGGTACGTATGCCATTGCAAGCGGCATTCCGTCGATACAGTCATGTGTTGATTCCGGCATCATTTCTGCCGAAGCCGTGTTTGAGTTGTCAACAGAAAGTTCATCGCGGTCGGGGCGCATGAGACCCGGAGGCGATATAGAGTAAATTTTATTTATGTTATCCATTTGAAATCTCCTTTCTGTTTATACTACGTTTATCGTCTTTTACATGTCAATAATTTTTGTTTTTAACAGAAAATAAAACTCTGCGGTATACACTGCCGCAGAGTTTTTGTAATTAGTTATTCTTATATGTTTTTAATTTTAAATTTTCTGACACATGCATAAAAATCTGCCGCCGTTACGCTGTTATCCTTTATAATCGGTGCTGTCAGCGCCGGTGCGCCCAGCTGTATCTTTTCTTTCAGCGCAGCCGTGTTTTTGTCATAGAAATAGATATTTCCGTCAGACGCTGCAAAAATCAGAAGATTACCTCTTATTATAAGCGGGCTTTCGACAGTCATTATATTTCCGTATGTGTACGGAGAGGTATATATTCCGGCAGGACCGGTTTCAAAGCGTCGCAGTATATTAAGTGTTTTCGGGTCGAGCGCTAAAACTCCGCTGTCCGCCGTTGATATGTAAAGCGTTTTGTTGTCCATGACGGGGGCGGAACGCGAGTCGGTATTGCAGCCTAACTTTTTCTGTAAAATAAGCGCACCGTCGCTGGCATTAAGAATAAACGCGCCAATATTTCCCGAACCGTATATGAGTCCGTCATGTAAAAGCGGGGCGGAGGAGCGAAACCAGGCCGGACAGGGGAAGCCGGGCGATGAGTCCCAGACCTGTTTCCAGCATATTTTTCCGTCTTCTATGTCTATGGCATACAGACAGCTCCATTGCGCGCTTACAATCAGTCTGCCGTTGTTCGCATCAAGTATGTGTTCGGCAGGTGAATTTTCACTGCTAAGCTCCTGCGCGCACCAAATCGGCGCTCCGCTGTCCGCATCAAATGCCTGTATCAGTCCCGGGCAGCCGCCGAATACTTTTCCGCCGGCGGCGGTAACAGACAAGCGTGTATCGCCTATCGGTTTAAGCTTTGCCTGCGTTTTCCATATCAACCCGCCGTTTAACGGGTCAAGACAGTACAGCATGCCTGCGCTGTCCTGGGCGTACAGCTTATCCTTATATAATGCCGCAGAGCCGCGAAAACCGTTTTTGGTCATGAAACGCCACTTGATTTCACCGCTTCGGTCAAGACAGAAGATACCACACTGTTTAGGATATCCGTCGTCGTTTGTACATATGATAATGCTGTCATTCCATTCTAACGGGTCGCAGAACTGAATGTGTCCGGGCAGCGATGTTTCCCACTCCGCCCTGTCGGACGTATATGTTTTTGCACTGAAGATTATGTCGGTTGACAGTGTGCTGCCGTTTATGCTTATCCGGCGTATGCCGCTGGGGGATGAGTCAATTCCGCCGCAGTGCGGCTGCGAAGTACAGATATTCAATATTCCCGCACTTTCGTTTGTACAGTGAATATGGTAGTGACCGAAAATCCAGGCGATAAGCCCTGCTGCCTGAAGGTCGTACACTTTGCCTCCTATATTCGGTCTGAACTGACGCAGGTCTTTGCAGTGAGTATGACCGAATATAACAAGCTTTTGACTCGGTCTCACCATTTCAATGTCTTTTTCAAGCCAAATCCAAAAGTCCTCCTCGTCATAGCCCGACGGAAAATCTCCCTTTGCAATTGGAGCCGCCACAAAATGAATGTTCCCGCAATCGAAGGAATACCACAGCGGTCCGTACAGCCGTTCATAGGAGTATTCACCGTAAGGACCTTCGAGAAAATCATGATTTCCAATAGTGTAGCGCACGGGGCAGCCCGCGGTGCGGCTGTTCATCTGCCTTATATGATACTTTACACCGTCGGCACGGCACAGATCGCCTGTGTTTATTAAAAAGGCGGGCTTGTTTTCGGTGACAGCCTTCTGCACGGCAGGCATAAATATACACCGTTTGTTTTCGATTTCCGTATCGGACATATGCAGAAAACAGAAGTTTTCCGCGGATGTTTTTGCCGCGTCTATATAAAATATGTAATCTTCCCTGCGGTTCTCTGTAAGTATATACCAGTCATCCTGACCGTTTGTTAGAAGCATTACAAAAACGGCAGATGACCTTTCCCAGTACGGCAGACAAAATTCGCCGGCGCTGTCCGTTAGGCAGATATGTCTGCCGTTACTCACCTTAACTCCCGCAAGTGCGGCGCCGTTTTTATTCATGACTTTTCCTTTAAAATCCATATTTATTAAGCACCTTTTTTGTTTTATCTACGGTAAATCTTTGAAGCGTTTGTTTTTACTCATTTATGCCAAGGTCTTGGGCTGTGAACTTCACACCGTAAAAGTCCGCGTAAAAGTTTATAGCCTTTTGAGTCGCCTCGTCAACAGACACGGCGTTGGGGAACAGCTTGCATGCATACCAATACAATCCAAGAACCAAAGCGACGGACGGCTCATCCCACGGTTCGATTCCTGACGGTGCGGTTATTGCACCGTTTACATTATCTGCAGCCTTTGCCACTGTATATTCGCCCTGCGGAGAGAGCTCGCAGTTAAGATAGGACAAGAGCTCTGTAAGTATAGGGTCGTTGTTGTACACCGTGACAGTCTTTTTATCCTCTGTCATGGTAAGTGTCTTCAACCGTGTCAGCGCACTGTCATAAAACGCGCTCAGCTGCTCAGCCGTTCCGTCTGTGTTGGACAGGCGGCCTATCAGCTCTGCCGAGCTTTTTACTTGCTCTACCGTCTCAAATCTCACAATCGCAACGGTAAGTCCTGCACTTTCCAGTTCCTCAAGGTATGAGGCGTAATCTCCTGTCAAAATTACAAGCCCGGGATTTTGCTCTTTTATTTTGTCCGTCAGTATTTTACCGTTTTTATCGGTAACGGCGGGTAAATTTTCAATTTCGGGGTAAGCTTTTTTTAAGAGGGGAAGGGAATCGTCAAGCATTTGCACACCTGTTATCCTGCCCTTTGCTCCAAGCGCGATAAGCAGTGAGGTCGACTCATATCCTACGGATATAATGTCTCCGTTTGTTTGGGAGGTGGTCACCGTTCTGCCGTCCGAATCGGTAACGGTGACGCTTTGCGGTTCGGGGGGCGTGTAAGGCTCGGGCTCATCTTCAGTCGGTGCTTTTGAACCTGAACAGCCAAAAAGCACCGCCGTCAGCGCAAATATAATTACAAAACAAAGAATTCGTTTAAGCTTCATCTGATACACTCCTTATCTGATATATAAAGATTACAATAACCGCAGCAAAATGTCAACCTATACGGGTCCAAAACTGTGGCAAAAAACCGTTACCATTTTTTTGTTAATATGTAAATATTATCCTCAATATAATGTAAAGAAGAATAAAAAGGCAAAAATCTGTATATAATTAGTTTCGTAGTAGTAACAAAACTAAAAAAAGACTTGATTTTTTTGCGGGTTTCTGCTACAATGTGTAACAGTTTTGTAATCGATTTGTAATTATTCGGTCTTTACAAAACAAAAAGGAGTTTTTTATGGACATTAAATCGCTTGTAAAAAAGGCGACGGGCATATGCAAAGCTAAACTAAAAAAAGTATTTGACAAAGCCTTCGATATATTCAGTAAAACTGCTGACAGATTAAAGGGAATAAGAAAGTTAAAGACCGTATCGTTTGCAAAACGTCACAAGATCATGCTCACCTTCGCTGCGGCACTGACCGCGACGGTGATGCTGACGTCAGTGGTATTTATTAAAAGAAACGAGGTCACCGTTTTTGTTGACGGTGAAGAGCTTTCGTCATTTACGACGCTTAAAAATGATATCGGGCAGTGGCTTGACCTTGCCGGAGTCGAGGTTTACGACGGGGACAGTGTAACGGCGCAGGGCGGCTGCGTATATATCGACCGCGCTTTTTACGTTACGGTAAAGGCGGACGGTACACAGGTCACCTTAAAAACGGTTAAGGCATCGGTTGCCGACGTGCTTGAAAAGGCGGAAATCAGCGTATCCGAAGAGGATATCGTGAGCGTTTCGCTTGACACGGTTCTGAAGGATGATGCGGTTATCGAGATAAGCCGAGTTTCTTCGGCGACTGTTAAGGAGATAAAAACCGTAGAATATGAGACGGAAAAGGTCAACACCGATGAGCTGTATGTCGGACAGTCAAAGGTAAAAACACAGGGCGTAAACGGTAAGGTGGAGTATACCTATGCCGTGACCTATGTGGACGGGAATGAGAGCGAGCGCAGGCTCGTGAGCGAGCAGACCGTCAAGGAGGCGGTTAATAAGGTGGTTCTTGTAGGCACAAAGAAAAAGCCTCAGATAACGACTTCCTCCACGCCTTCAAGCTATAAGGCTGTTTATACAATGACTGCAACGGCGTATACCTACGGGGATGACGGTGGAAACAGAACGGCTACGGGTATCCGTCCTTACCGCGGAATTGTTGCGGTTGACCCTAATGTTATACCTCTGGGAACCAAGCTTTATATCGAGACCTCGGACGGCAGATATATTTACGGCAGTGCTGTCGCGGCAGATACGGGCGGCGCGATAAAGGGAAATAAAATCGATATTTTTCTTGAAAGTGAAAGCGAATGTTACAGCTTTGGCAGAAGAACTGTCAATGTATATGTCATAGGCTGATAAAGAATAAACAACCGGGCACGAAATTTTCCGTGCCCGGTTTTGTTTAGATTAATTCAGCACCTGTTAGCCTAAAAACTTAGTCTTTGAGCGGGTTGCCCTTGGCGTCGGTGTTGATATTGCCGCAAAGAATGAGTATACCTTCTACAAGACCCCAGATTCCTGATACGGCAGCTCCTATTCCGCATGTGGCTATAGTAAGCACAAGCTGAATTACAGCTTTTGTGGTATAGCCGAGGTAAAAGTTATGTATCCCCAGCGAGCCTATCAGGATTCCCATAAGTCCGGCGGCAAGCTTTGATTTCTGCTCACTGCCGCTTGCTGCAGCGGTATTATTAACCGGAACACCGCATGCGGTGCAAATGGTAGCGCCCGGCATAAGCGGCTTGCCGCAGTGCGAACAAAAGGATGCGCCCGCACCCTTGGGTGTGCCGCATTTTACGCATACTACCGCCAAATCATCCATTTCGTTTCCACAATTTTTACAAAAAGCCATTTATCCAATCTCCCTCTTTAGTTTATTTATATATTAGCATATATATGGTTGGTTTTCAATGATTTTATAGGTCTTTTTACTTTATTTTATGTCTGACAGTTCGCGGTTTATGAGATAAAAAATCTTTGCGCATTCGGAGCGCACCGTTTTGCTGCGGGCGCGGAAGCCTTCGCTGTCGCCCTGCATTATGCCCAGCTTATAGCAAAACATTACAGATTCTCTTGCATAGTTGTGAATACTGCCCGCGTCGCTGTAAATTGCCGCAAGCTCTGCCTGTACCGTCTGAGAATTGATTTCGGGCAGAGGCTCATTGCCGTATTTTCCGATTATCTTTATAAGTCTTGCTATAACCGTTGCGATTTCTTCACGTGTTGCGCCTGCAAGCGGATTGTATTTTCCATCTCCGACGCCGTCCACAATTCCGAGCGCGGCGCATTTCATTACATATTCGTAGTACCACTTTCCTTCAGGTACGTCTGAAAATGAAAGAGTGGGGTCAATGCGGTAGCTTACGATGTCCTGCGTTGCCTTGACTATCATCGCGGCAAGCTGGGCGCGGGTTACGTTTGACTTCGGCTCAAAATTATTTTCGCCCATGCCGTCAAGAATTCCCAATGCACCGGCTGAGTTTACGTAGTTGTAGTACCAGCGAAACGATTCCGTAACATCCGCAAATTCAAAATTTATGATTGTAAATGAGCCGACAAGCTTGGTTTCAAACTCTAAAATTCCTTCGTCGTATGACAGTGCGGGTACGGTCACACCGTTAAAGCTTGCCGTTGTGCGTGAGTTCGCGTTTTCCCACGGTACAGAATAGTACGCGGGCAGACTGAGCTCGCTCAGCTTCTTTTCACTGCCGTTTTGGTAAAAAAAGCTTACGTTAAAGCCGTTCGGTGACAGAGCTACGGTCGCCTTTTCCAGTCCGAAATCAAAAAAAGAATTCTTGTCGGCGCGAACACTGACGCCCTGCGACTTAAAAACATAATATCTAATGTCGGAATTGTAGTAGAACTCTTTGAGCGCCTCACCCGTTATTTCATATGTAACGCCGCTTATGCCAAAGTTTAAGTATCCGTTTGACAGATTGTCCCTTATATAATCGGCCGCATTGTTCACGGTGAGCGTGTTGCCTGCTGCGAATGCAAATGTATTAAGCGACATTGCCGTTATTACCGCCGCTATGAATGATAAAACAGATAAAAGTCTTTTTTTCATTTATATCTCCTTATTAATATATTGTATAAAGATTTCAAACAAGCCGCAGTCCGTGCGGCAGATGATTTTTTATGATTCCGCCTGACGCCTTGCCGAACCCCAGCGTCAGCCCCTCAAAAGTGACGGCAGTATAGCCCTTGAGCTGTGCGTTTGCCGAAAGCGGCTCGCCGCGGAGAAATTTTTTTGCCGTGTCCATGTCGGTTTCAAAAGTTTGGAGTACCGACGGGTGCGCCGTCATAAACAAATGGTGATCCGGCTTAAATGTCTTTGAAACAAATGAGCCGAGTTTTACGCCCGCGCGCATTATGCGCACACCGCTTGGTTTTGGAAGTCCGTCGTGTACTGCGTATTTTGTGCCCTCATGCTCAATAATTCCAAAGCTATGGTTTTTGTAAAATTTAAGCTTATTCGTGACAACGTCATCTAAAAAATCGTCTCGATCCGTCAGGTCAAAGCCTTTAACCAAAGCCTTGCAACGCGGCGGGTCACGCCGTTTCAGCGCACAGACAAAATGCCCTTCTCCGCCGTTTTTTATAAATATCCGCCTTGCGCGGTCCAGCCCCAAAAACCCTTTTTCGCCGATGTTAAGCCCCGTGTCTGTAAGCTCAAAATCAGGATTATTGTCAAGGAAATCTAAAATGACCATTTCGTTTTCCTCAAGATTATAGGTGCAGGTGCTGTATATAAGTCTGCCTCCCTGCTTTAATGTCCGTGCGGCATTGCTCAGAATAGTCCGGGATCGGCGCGCACACATCTCAACAAGCTCCGGAGTCCAGCTTTGCAGAATTTCGGGATGCTTTCTGAACATGCCTTCTCCGGAACAGGGGCTGTCCACAAGCACCTTGTCAAAGTATCCCTCAAACGCTTTTGCTACAATCGCGCTGTCGGAGTTGGTTATAAGTGTATTTGATAATCCCATGCGTTCCGTGTTGCCTATGAGGGACATTACACGCTTTGGGTTTATTTCGTTTGCGACAAGTACGCCGCAGTGCGCGGCGATTGCGGTGGATTTTGAGCCGGGTGCGGCGCACATATCAAGTATAACGTCGTTCGGCTGTGCCTGGAGCGCGGCAATTGCACTCATCGCACTGGGCTCCTGTATGTAATATCCGCCTGCCATGTGCAGGGGATGGGTGCCGGGCGCCTCGCCTTCCGAGCGGTAACCGCATGAATAAAATCCGCAGGGCGTAATTTTAACCGGAGACAGCTCTTCAAACCGCTGTCTGCTCAGCTTCAAAGGGTTGAATCTGACGCCGTAAAACGGCGGTGAGCCGACAAACGGTGCAATATCCGTTATATCTTTTAAAAATTCAAGCATGTTCATTAAAAGATTTCCTCTTTTTCAGGCTTTAAAAATCCGTTGCCGCAGACCCTTGCGGCGTCGGCGATTATTATAAACGCCTTGTCGTCTATTTCAAATACGCGCCGGCGCAGCAGCACCGATTCGCGCAGGTTGACAGCGCACATGATTATGTCGCGCGGGTCGTCGTTATATCCTCCTCGTGCACATATGACGGTGCATCCGCGCCCCAGCTCCTTGTCGATACATTCCTTTATATTCTGTATTTCCTGTGAAAATATAAAGTGTACGGCGCCATGCGCACGTCCCGACAACAGAGTGTTGAGTGTCATTGTGAGTATAATTATAAGCACCATTGAGTATAGCGCCGTTTCAAGACTTCTGTAAATTACGGCGCCCAGCGCCGCAATAACGCCGTCAATGATAAGCAGCAGCGTCCCCATCTGTCTGCCGGGACGTAAACGCTGTATAATATACGCCAAAAGGTCGCTTCCGCCCGTCACAATGGATCGCTTCATTACGATAAAAAGACCGATTGCGGTCAGAATTCCGCCGTAAATGGCGCCCAGCAGCGGGTTTTCACCGTAGCGTGCCGGAACAAGCAGCTCAAAAATATCGATTACGGCTGAAAACAGTACAACGGCGTACAGAGTTTTAAATGTATAACGTTTGCCGCATACAAAAAACGCCGTGATAAGCACCGGTATATTTACGATAATTATTCCGAGTCCCAGCGGAATTTTGAAAAGGCTGCCTAAGATTATCGCAATTCCCGACGCCCCTCCCGTCAGTATTCCGTTGGGCGCGGCAAATACGCAAAGCCCTGCGGCAAACACCGTGCCGCCTGCGATTAGCGACGCGGTATCCTTTAAAAAGTTTTTGACCGAAAAATTTTTGAACATCGTAAAACACTCTCCTTTGACGGAGCATTTTACTCCGTCTCTAAGTTAGTATTTACGATTATTTCAAACAAATTCGCCATTCTTTCCCTGTCTCCCGAAAGATACAGATAACCCCACAGCGCTTCAAATCCCGTAGCGCCGTGGTATTCGCTGATATCCGCATTTTTTGGATGAGAGCGGGACTTGACGTTTCGTCCGCGTCGAACCACCGCAAGCTCGTCATCTGTAAGAAGCGGAGCTATTACCTGCAAAAATAAATTCTGAGCGTGAGCGCTGACAAAGGTTTTTGTTTTTACGTGCATTTTTCCGTTGTCGGTCATTCCGCTTTTCAGCAGGTATTCTCTTGCTGCAAGCTCGTATGCCGCGTCACCTATATACGCCAGTGACAGAGAGCCGTAATTTCTTATAATTTCCTCTTTAGTCATATATGTCCCCGAATTTAAATTCGATTTTGTCGCTTAAGGTCAAAACGGCATATTTGCCGCATGATGCGGCGCCGGGATTGGCAAGAAGCAGCCCGTCCTGCTCTGTTAAAAGGCTTTGATGCGTATGTCCGAAAAGCGCGATGTCGGCGTGACTGCGCAGTGCCGCTGACTTAAGCTCCAGCAGTCCGCTTTTGACGTTTTGGCGGTGACCGTGCGTTATAAGCACACGTCTGCCCTCAAGCTCCAAAAGCTGCGTGTCGGGAGTGCCTCCTGCAAAAAAGTCGCAGTTACCGCACACCATATATACCGGCACCGAACCGCTGACGCTGTACAGGCCCTGCGCGTCTCTCAGTCCGTCACCCAAAAAAATAACGGCTTGACATCGTGTTTTGTTATAAATTTCCATCACGCGGCTTAAATGTCCGTGAGAATCGGAAAAAACAAGAATTTTCATAATTTCACCCTGTCGAAATTTCGACATATTTATTATACAGCCAAATATACAAAAGGTCAAGGCGGAAAAAAGCGGTATCATAAACGAAGGCGCGGCATAAAATATAGAGAAAACATTTATAAGGGTGATAGTATGGATAATATTGAAAAAATAATGAGCGAGCTGAAAAATATGGACAGGACGCAGCGTGACGCGCTGCTTAATACTCTGGAGCAGTCAATGAGCGACAGTCAGCAGAAAAAACTGAAAAAAATGCTGTCGGGAAAAAGCGGAAAGCAGCAGCTGGAAAAGGAGCTTTCGGGAGTAGATATAAATGCGCTGCTGAACGGACTTTCCGATAAAAACGAACTTTCGCGCGCGCTGTCACGGGATGATGTTCAGAAAAAACTGCGCGATATTTTAGGTTAGGCGAGAGCTATGGCGGAGCTTGCCGATATGCTGGGCGACCTGCTTTCCGATCCGAAGACCGCCGATAAGCTGCGCGGTCTTTTAAACGGACGGCAGGGCAAAGAGCCGCCGCTCGTACCCGAAAAGGCGGATAAAAAAGCCGCGGAGCAGTCCGGCGGGCTTGCAGAGCTTATAAGCAGTAATCCCGACGCACTGTCGTCAATTGCACGTGTTCTTGCGGGTGAAAAGGGCGAGGTGCCCGATACGCTCGGAGGGCTTAAAAGCGCGCTTGCAAAGACGGAAAAAGACAAATCAGTGCAAAAGAACGGAGGAGACGGAGCTCTGTCCGGTCTGTTGCAGTCGATAGCGAGCGGCAAAAATAAAGACGGTGTAAATGCCGACATGCTCGCCGGATTGCTGGGGTCGCTGACAGGCGGTGAAAAGAAAACGGGCGGCGGTTCTTCCGCTCTGTCGTCATCGGGTGAGCTTGCAGGGTTGCTCGGTGCGCTTTCGGGCGGGGGCGGCGGTCTGCTACCCGCCGGTGTTGACCCCGATATGCTTTTCAAGGTGACGCGTGCCGTGGCGGCGATGAACTCCGACGTCGGGGATGAGCGCACCCGGCTGCTATACGACTTAAAGCCGTACATATCATCGGCGCGCGCAAAGCGTGTGGACGAGGCGGCGCAGATGCTGCGCATGCTGAAGGTTTTGGATATTTTCCGCGACGGGTTTGAAAATGACAGCGACAGATAATTTTTTGCATTATTGCCGGCTGTATTAACGCCCGCCGCGTTCTGCGGCACAGGCAGGCATACCCGCCGCCGCTTGCGGGGGAATTTCGAAAATAAGATTGCGTCTGTGCCGACATTACGGCGGCAGAATGGAGACTTAAATGCAAACCGACGGACAGCTTTATAAGGTGCTGCACAAAGGCGAGCGGGAGTTTCCGCCCGAAACCCCGCCCGACGGACCGCGCCGTGATGAGGCGGCGGTGTGTCCCAACACGGTGCAAATGCCTGAAAAACAGAAACGGCACGGGTTATTTTCGTTGTCATCCGTGGGCAGAGACGAGCTGCTTTTGCTCGGAATAATTTTTTTGCTCATAAGTGATAGCAGCGATACCGATATACCTCTTGTGCTGGCGCTTGTTTATATTTTGATATCGGGATAAAAAATACGGACCATTTTACGGTCCGTATTTTTAAGTTTTGAAAACTTTACTGTACGTTCGGCATTTGAGCTTCCACCTGGGAGGTGGGGGAGGGCTTGCGAAGTCCCGAGTCCTGGCGGTAGCAAAGGTACCAGTCCACGCACCTGCCGCCCGCCGCCGTGCGCTCCGTTACATTCTTGCCGGCGGAGGACACGGTCTGCGGCGGATACTCAAGTATCTCGTCGCCCGGCGTCCAGCCGCTCGGCGTCATGGCAAACTGGTAACGTGCCGTTTGCAGCGCAAGCAGCTGGCGTTCCAGCTCTGTAATATTTATGCCGGTTGCATGAGGAAATGTGTGAACGGCTTGAACTACCCCGGTTTGGTCGATGATTACAACCGCCTTTTCCAGCTTGCCCATGTCCTCTCCGACATTGTTAACGGCGTATTTGGAGGAAATATTCAGATCCCTGTCTGAAATAAGCTCTAAATTTATATCACTGCCCTTGTTCATGTTTCTCAGCGACAGCAGCCATGCAATATGAGCCGCCACCGAATCGGGCGAAGCTGCGATAATCTCGGTGTTGTATGACTGAAACCGCGGCGCGGCTTTACTCAGCGCGAGAATATCCGATGTACAGCAGGGCATGAAATCACCGATGTAAATATATAGCAGCACCCATCTTCCTCCGTAATTTTCCGGGAAATTGACAACGCCGCCGGTACTTCTTGCGGTAAAAGCGGGTGCGCTTTGACCGACGTGCGGCATTCCGTAAGTATCCATACTATTTAGCTCCTTGTTTTTTTTTAGGCAAAATACCCCTCGGTTTATTGTATGCACTCTTACGCAATACAGTGTTCATAACTTATTAATTGTATTTTGTAAAAGTTTTTGCTATAATTTGTGTATAAACTCTAAGAGGTGCTCATGAAAAAGCTTGTTTTAAGGATATTTCAATTTAAGAGGATGTATATACTCGTGCTGCTTCCGCTGTCCTTTGTTTTGGTGGCTTTGGCGCGACTCGACAACAGGTGGGTGGAGCATTTTTTTGTGCGTTTTATTTACAAGCCGCTGTCTGCTGCCGTCGGCACGCTGACATCACTTCTGCCTTTTTCTGTCACCGAGCTTTTGGCGGCAGTCGTTTTAGGGCTTTTGGTGTTTTATATTGTGCGTGTAATAATCGGAATAGTGAAGAACCCTGAATCGATTAAACACAGACTTTATAAGCTTTTTATCAATGCGCTGTGTGCTGTGTCCGTCGCACTGTTTGCGTTCCAGATCTGTATGGGTCTTAATTATTATCGTTTTGAGGCGTCTCATTATCTCGGTCTTTCTGTGCGCGAGAGCTCGGTGGAGGAGCTGTACGAGCTTACAAAGTCGCTTGCGGATGATATAAACTATTATCGTGAAAGGCTTGAGGAGGATGAAAATGGAGTCAGTGTGCTTTCGGACAAAAACAGGTATGAGACCTCAAAGAGCGCGCGTGAAGCATACCGCAGTCTGTCGGATAAGTATTCCTTTCTGAAAGCGGCAGACATACGAAACAAGCCTCTTGTCACGTCAAAGCTGTTTTCGGCTGTAATGACGACTGGGATTTATATTCCGTACACTTTTGAGTCCAATATAAATGTGGATGTGCCGGAGTTTTCTATTCCGGCTACAATGTGCCATGAGCTGACGCATTTTCGCGGATTTATGCGGGAGAATGAAGCCAACTTTTTAGGATATCTTGCCTGTATGGAGTCGCCGCGGGACGATTTTAAGTACAGCGGCGCCATGATGGCGTTTTCATACTGCTATCCTCAGTTGTCCAAGGCGGATAAGGAGCTTGCTTCTTTAGTTGCTCAGAATGTGTCGGACGGCGTTATGCGGGACCTTGTATTTGAGGATGAATACTGGGAGCCGTATCGTAAGACGGTAACGGCAGATATTTCAAATAAGGTGTATGACAGCTACTTAAATGCCAATAATCAGCAAAGCGGCATGAAAAGCTACGGCGAAATGGTGGATTTGCTGCTCGCTTACAGACGCACGCTCGGTGCTGAAAATAAATGATTTCGGAGATAAAAATGACAGAAATAAACAAAGTTAAAGAAAAACTCAAAAATACGCTGAGTGAATCGGACGTTATGGAAGTGACGCGTAGTTTAAACGATGTAAGGGAGCTTATGACCTATTATCAGTGCGCGATTATGGAGGTGGAGACAAAATTTAAAGTGCTCAATGAGCGGTTTAAGCTTAGCATAGAGCGCAATCCTATCGACAGCATAAGTTCGAGACTTAAGACCATTGACAGTATGTCGGAAAAGCTCCGGCGGAAAAATCTGCCGATGACCGCTGAGGCTATTGAACAAAATCTGTTTGATGTTGCAGGAGTCAGAATTATCTGTTCTTTTATAGACGATATTTATATGCTGGCGGACTGTCTTGTCAGCCAGGATGACATAACTCTTGTGCGTATAAAAGATTATATAAAAAATCCAAAGGAAAACGGGTATCGCAGTCTGCACCTTATAGTAGAGGTGCCGATATTTTTGGAAAACGGAAAGCGCAGCGTTAAAGTTGAGGTACAGCTGCGCACCATAGCCATGGAATTTTGGGCAAACCTTGAACATCAGCTCAGATATAAAAAGAACCTGAGCCTGCAGCTGTTGCGCTCTACTTCCAGGGAGCTGAGCGAATGCGCCAGAATAAGCGCGGCACTTGATATACGTATGCAGTCGGTGCGTGATATTATTAACGGTAAATAACTCTATAAATAAAAAATAAAAACAGAGCGTATAATTTGCTCTGTTTTTTACTTTTGGTAATGGAATTTACAGCAGAACAATACCGCCGCCGCAGCATTGCCGTTCCATGTCCTCCGACCACACTGAAGACTGAACCTCTCCTATGTGTGCCTTTTCAAGTATCAGCATACAAAGACGCGACTGCCCGATACCGCCGCCGATTGTCAGCGGCAGCGTGCCGTTAGCAATCATTTGATGATATTCATACTTCATTCTGTCCTCGCAGCCGGATTTTTTCAGCTGCTCTGTAAGCGAACGTTCATCAACTCTGATTCCCATGGAGCTGAGCTCTATTGCTCGATTCAAAACATCGCTCCACATCAGAAGGTCACCGTTCAGACGCCAGTCGTCATAATCGGGAGCGCGCCCGTCGTGGCGCGCTCCGCTTTTGAGCGTGTCGCCTATCTGCATGATAAAAACGGTTTTTTTCTGTCGTGTTATTTCGTTTTCCCTCTCATGTGGCGTAAGCTGCGGGTACAAGTCCTCCAGCTCCTGGGAGGTGATGAAAAACGGCGTCTCACAGGTCATAAATTTGAGCTCGGGGTAGCTTGCCTTTACCGTAAGATGCGTCGCGCAAACGGCACGGACAATAGAGATGACTGTTTGCTTCAAAAAATCAAGCGTGCGTTCGTTTGCGGTTATAACTTTCTCCCAATCCCACTGATCGACGTAAATGGAGTGCAGGTTATCCGCGTCGTCGTCGCGGCGCAGCGCGCTCATATCTGTGTAAAGTCCGCTGCCTTCTTTAAATCCGTAGCGCATCAGTGCCATGCGCTTCCATTTTGCAAGCGACTGGACAACCTCCGCCTCTCCGCCTATCTCCTTCATGGTAAAGTGTACTTTGCGTTCAACACCGTTCAGATCGTCGTTGATACCGCTGTTTGCACGCACTATTACAGGCGCTGTCACACGCTCTAAATTGAGCGCGTTTGAAAGCACGCGCTCAAAGGTATCCTTTACTGTTTTGATTGCGCGCTGTGTTTCCGAAATGTCCAGCACGGGACGGTAGTTTTCTGGTATTACAAGGTTTCTCATATATGTTCCTTCTTAAATTTAATGTCCTATGTAGATTAGTGAGTTCGGGATGAAAAACAGTCGTGCTACATACACTGCTGTAAAGGCGGTGATTGCCGCAAAAGAAAATATCAGCACAAAGCGCTGTGAAAATTTTCTGCGGAAGAATAAAACAAGATACAGCGGCACTATCAGCCAAAACAGCGGATGATAGTAAAATGCCGCAGAAATATCTCCCGACAGCAGGCTGAGATATGCGCGGGTAATTCCGCAGGTGATGCAGCCGATTCCCGTCACTGATTTAAAAAAGCAGTCGATATCCGCAAAATACATGACAGCGACGCCCAGCGCCAAAAGTGCGGAAAACAGAATCTCCTTTAAATAGCTGCGACAAAAGTTTATCAGTCGCAAAGCGGGTAACCCTTCCCGTCAAGCGAGATGTTGCCGCAGAGGATGAGTATACCCTCTACAAGTCCCCAGATTCCCGCAACAGGTGCGCACATACAGCATGTGAGAAGCGTAATGACAAGCTGTACAACAGCCTTGGCGGTATATCCAAGATAAAAATTATGCACGCCGAAAGCGCCCAAGAAAATACCTAATAGTCCCGCCGCCGTTTTGGATTTGGTAGAAGGAATGCCGGTATTTGCATCAATATTTTTAAACGTCGCTTTGCACTGCGGACACATCATCATTGCAGGGCCTGTCGGTGCGCCGCAGTTCGGGCAGAAATTAACGCCCGTGCCGCGCAGCGCGGCGCATCTGGGACAGACGGTAAATTTTTCAGAAAGCTCTCCGCCGCAGTTTCTGCAATACGACATATAAAAGCACTCCTTTTAATACTGCATTTAATTTATATAGATATTTTATCATATACATGTCGTGTTTTCAATATAATTTTACTTACATATTTATCACAAAGCTGCGGATTTGCGGAAAAATTTATGGTATTTATTTTTTAAATATAATATGTTATAATATAAAATATGCTGCTATGCCGCATATCTGCGCGGCAAAAAATCATGAAAGAATGGTACTGTGAATTACATAATTTTTGACATGGAATGGAATCAGCCCGCATACAGCGGCGGTCGTATGAAGGTTCGCGGCAGTCTGCTTACGGGTGAGGTTATACAAATAGGCGCTGTTAAGCTTGATAATAATTTTGACGTATGCGATAGCTTTTCTATAAATATAGAACCGGTATTTTATAAGAAAATGAACAGTAATGTCAAGCGTATTACCGGCATTACCGAAGGTGCGCTGCGCGGATGTATGCATTTTGAAAGCGCATTCGGAAAATTTTTGGAATTCTGCGGCAGTGAGTTTTGCTTTATGACCTGGGGCAGGGACGATATACCTATGCTGAAAGATAACCTGTGCGCTCACGGAATGAGCTGTGTCTCCCTCCCTAAAAGCTATGATTTACAGCTTATTTTTAATCACCAGGTGACCCACAGCAATCGTCAGTGGTCTCTGTCGGGCGCGATGGAAATTTTGAATATCGAGCAGCGGCATCCGTCGCACAATGCGCTTTTTGATGCAATAAATACCGCAAAAATCGCTGTGCGGATGGACCTTGCGGAAGGCATCGAGAGATATGACGGATTGATACGGCTTATAGAGCTTGGTAGAAAGCGGGAGGTCTTTGAAGGCTTTTCCGATTTGCGTTCGGCAATGGGCGATAAAAGTCTGCGCAGGCTTGTGTGCCCTCTATGTGCGCGTTCTCTCGGGCGCGGGAAATGGGTGGGCAGCCGTGAAAAGCTTGTGACTATTGCAGACTGTCCCGAACACGGAACGCTCAAATTTGTGATAACGGCGTTTCACGACGGAAACGGTTTTTCCGCGTCGCGGCGGGTGAGTGCGGCGAGCGAAGAAATGATAGCAAGCTATGACAGAAAGCTTACGGCGGTTAAATAAGAATCGGCAAAGCCGATTCTTATTTTTGTAAAGGAGACGAAAGGAAAGCAAATGACTTTAATTATTGCGGAAAAACCGAGCCTTGCGCGCAACATCGCGGCGGGTATCGGTGATTTTTCTCGCAGAAACGGTTATTTGGAATGCAGGGAGTATATAATTACCTGGGCTTTCGGGCATTTATTCTCGCTTTATGATGTTGAGGACTATTCGGGAGGGGACAAGCCCGCGCACTGGAGTATGGAGGGATTGCCATGCTTTCCCGACACCTTTAAGTTTCGTCTGCGCACTAACTCGGACGGCAGTACAGACAGCGGGGTCGCCGCTCAGTTTGCGACGATAAAGGCGCTTTGCAATCGCGAGGATGTGGATCGGATAGTCAACGCGGGCGACGCCGACCGCGAGGGTGAAATTATTATCCGTCTTTGCATCCAAAACGCACTGAAAACCGAAAAGCCGGTCTTTCGACTGTGGATGCCCGACCAAACTCCGCAGACGGTTTCTGAGGCTCTTTGCACTATGAAGCCGCAGTCCGATTATGACAGTCTTGCGGATGAGGGCTTTGCGCGTACATACATCGATTGGCTTTACGGAATTAACCTGACGCGCTACGCCACACTTAAAACGGGCGTTCTGCTGCGCGTGGGCAGAGTAATCGCACCGATAGTGCGTGCAATTTATGACCGGGATATGTCAATCCGCAGCTTTGTTCCCGAAAAGTATTACGGTATACGGTCGAATGCAAAGACAAACGGCTGCGCAGTAGAGCTTGTCAGCAAAAAGAAGTTTTCGGACGGTGAATATAAAAAGGCGCTTGACACCTGCGCTCAGTATAACGCGCAAGCGGCAACGGTGCTGAATAAGAAGACCAATAAAGACACATTAAAGCCCGGCAAGCTCTATTCGCTTTCAAAGCTGCAGAATGTTCTCGGGAAAAAATACAAAATGTCTATGGAGCGGAGCCTGCAAATTGTACAGAAGCTGTACGAGCATGGATATCTGACCTATCCGCGTACAAATTCGGAGTATCTGGCGTGCGCCGAGAAAGACAAGATACGCAAGATAATCGCAAACGTGGGAAATCTCGGCTATCCCGTTGAATTTAAGGACGGAAAAACGATCTTTGACGATACAAAAATCGAATCGCATTCCGCGCTAACGCCCACTTATAAAATACCGTCAAAATCGGCTTTGACGGAGGAGGAAATGCTGGTATATCAGACGGTTTTCCGCCGTTTCGTAGCGGTTTTTTGCAGTGAGGAATGCTGCGCACAAAAGACGGAAATAACAATCGGTGTGGGAGAGCTGGAGCAGTTTGTACTTCGCGGCACCGTTATTTTGGAGCCGGGCTGGACACGATTTGATGACAGCTCTCAAAAAGACAAGCTGTTGCCTGCACTTGAAAAGGGAGACCGTGTCAATATAGATTTTAAGCCAAAAGAAAAGGAAACGTCTCCTCCCAAGCATTATACGATAGAAACGCTTAATAATTTTCTTAAAAATCCTTTTAGGCAAGATAAGACCCGCGCGGCGGAGCGCGACAGTGAGGATGATGCGGAGGAATACCGTGCGATGTTTGAGGGATTGGAGCTGGGAACCGAGGCAACAAGAACGAGTATTATTGACAACGCGTGCCGAAGCAAGTATATTGAGCTTAAAAAAGATGTATATTATATCCTGCCTGACGGTGAATATTTTGTTGAATCACTTATGCAAATGAACATTTCAATGGATAAATATAAAACGTCGCAGCTCGGTCAGGCGTTAAAAAAGGTGTACCGGGGTCAAATGAGTGTCGGCGATGCGGTAGAGCTTGCAAAATCTGAAATTTCCGATGTATTTTGCACTCGGGCGGATATTTCACCTGAAAAAGACCGCGACAGTGGCTTTTACGGCGATGAGGCGGGCTTTTGTCCTCTTTGCGGACAAAAGGTGGTACGCGGCAGATATGGTTTTGGATGTATGGGATATAAAAGCGGGTGCAAGTTCCGTATAAACGGGGTGATTTGCAAGCGGATAATTTCTCTTTCCAATGTTAGGTTATTGCTTGCAACGGGAAAAACCTCTAAAATTGAAGGCTTTGTTTCCAAAAACGGCAGGGAATTCTCCGCCACCCTACGTTTGGAAAACGACGGAAATATTACATTTGATTTTAGTTAAACACTGTAAAATACCGATAAAATAATATATATAATTATGTAGGAAATTTTGAAAAATAATTATATGGACAAATACTTCAAAAAAACACAAAAAAGGTGTTGACAAAGGAGGAGGTGTATGATAGAATATACAGGCACTCGCGAAAGAGGCGGGTGCAAAAGAACATTGAAAATTAAACAGCATCAAGGAAAAAGGACCCGTTAATTGTAAA